>JADLEX010000139.1 GCA_020845895.1 Deltaproteobacteria bacterium
AAAATTTGTCAGGACCGTCCGTCCGGTTCGTCCGTCGTGCCAGGATCGTCTTCCGCGAAGGGTCCGTCATCGGGCTCCAATCCGTACTTTTGCAGCCGATAGCGAAAACTTCGGAATGAGATCCGCAGCAGCTTCGCGGCTTCGGTCTTGTTGCCGCCGGTGAGCTCCAGCGCCTGCGTGAGAAGACGCTTTTCCAGGTCAGCCACGACGTTCTCGAGGTCGAGACCTGCCGACGTGACCTGAATGGCGTCGAAAATGGTCTCGACCGGGGCCGGCGTCTTTCGAATTCTCGGCGTGAGTGATTCGGGCAGGATGACGTTCGTTGTCTCGAGCGTCACCGCCCGCTCCATGGCGTTTTCCAGCTCGCGCACGTTTCCGGGGAACGGATACGTCCGCATCAGCTCCATCGCCTCGTTCGAGATGCGCCGAATGTCCTTCTGGAGCTGGGTCGCGAACTTTTCGAGAAAGAAGTTCGCGAGCATCGGGATGTCGGAAGCGCGCGCGCGCAACGGGGGAATGTTGATCGCGATGACGTTGAGCCGATAGTACAGGTCCTCGCGGAACTTCCCTTCGCTCACCTCTTTCTCGAGATCGCGGTTCGTCGCCGCGATGATGCGCACATCGATGACTTCGTCCTGCGTCGCCCCGATCGCCAGCACCTTGCGCTCCTGCGTGGCGCGCAGGAGTTTGACCTGAATGTTCAGCGGAATCTCGCCGACTTCGTCGAGGAACAGAGTGCCCTGATGCGCCGCCTGAAAAAGTCCGCGCCGGTCCGCCGTTGCGCCGGTGAACGCACCCTTGCGATGGCCGAACAGTTCGCTCTCCCACAGCGTCTCGGGGATCGCTCCGCAGTTGACGACCACGAATGGCATCGTGCTGCGCGGACTGTTGAAGTGGATCGCCTTGGCGACCAGCTCCTTGCCGGTTCCGGTTTCTCCGAGGATCAGGATGTTGCTGCGCGTGGCGCTCACGCGCTTGATCATCTCGTAAACTTCGCGCATCGAATCGTGCGCGCCGAAGATGTTGGCGAACCCGTAGCGGTTGCCGAGCTCCGTCTTGAGCTGGATGTTTTCGCGCAGCAGGGATCGATTCTCGAGGCACTTGCGGATGACGTGCTTGAGGTCGTCCACCCGAAACGGCTTCGTGACGTAATCGGTCGCGCCCAGCTCGATCGCTTCCGTCACCGATTCGGGACTGGCGTAGGCCGTGATCATGACGACCGCCGCCTCGGGATCTTTCACCTTCGCCGCGCGCAGAACGTCGACGCCGGAAAGCCCCGGCATCTTGATGTCGGTGATGATGAGATCGTACCGATGCTGGTCGATTTTTTTCACGGCGTCGTTCCCGTCCAACGCCGTATCGACCGCGTGGCCTTCCCGAGTCAGCAGGATCGAGAGGAACTCCCGCATGGAGAGTTCGTCGTCGACCACCAGCAACCGCGTCCTCGGCATTCGTTTTCTCCCGTTCCGGTTAGGCGGCCGGGAAACGCACCGTGAAGGTGGTTCCCTTTCGCGGGCGGCTCTCGACCAGGATCCGACCGCGGAACATCTCGACGATCGTGTGGCACGTGGTCAATCCGAGCCCGGTCCCGCGCTCCTTGGTCGTGAAGAACGGATCGAAGATCGCCTTGAGCGTATCTTCGTCCATGCCCTTGCCGTTGTCGCTCACCGTGATCTCGACGACGCGACCGTCGAATCCTTCCAGGGGGCCGCCGAGCAACCGCCCTCTCAGGCGCAGCTCGCCGCCGTCGGGCATCGCCTGCACGGCATTGATGCCGAGGTTCCAGAAGACCTGACGGAGCTGATTGGGGTCGGCGCGAAGGAAAAGCGGCTCCGAAAATTCGCGGACGACTCGGATTCCCGCGCGACACCCGGGTTCGTTTTCCAGCACCTTCGCGGTGTCGTCCGCGATGAGTCGCGCGTCGACAAGTTCCTCCTTCACCGGACCCGGCCGGGCGAAGGCGAGAAAATCCGTGACGAGCGAATTGAGCCGTTCGGTCTCGCGGATGACGATGTCCATGAGATGCGCGTTGACGGTGTCCAGTTTCAATTCGCGCGAGAGCAACTGGATCGATCCCGACATGCTCGCGAGCGGATTGCGGATCTCGTGCGCGATGCCCGCCGCCAGCTTGCCGACCGCGGCCAGTCGATCCGTTCGACGCACCGCGTCCTCCATCGTCTTGATCGCGGTTCGGTCCTCGAAGGTGACGAGCGCACCGAGCCGCGTGCCGTCGCCCGCGACGAGCGGCGAGTGGCCGATCTCGAGATGGATCGTGCGACCGTCGGCGATCTCCAGGCTCGCCGAGGCGTGCCGCGCGCCCGCGCGCGGCAGGACGGGCGGCAGTTCGGGCATCACCTCGCGCAGCGCGCGGCCCGTCAGGTCGCTTCGCGCGTCGCGCCCGAGAATGCCGAGCGCCGCGGGATTCGCGAACATGACGCGCTCATGATCGTCCAGCGCGAGAATCCCCATGGGAACCGATCGGATCATGTGCTCGAATCTCGCGCGAAGCTGTTCGAGATCCTCCTGCTTGCGCGCGAGTTCCAAGCCGACGGCGCGACTGCGTTCGGAGAGGAAACCCGCCAGATACGCGGCCGCGAAAATCGCGAAGATGTGAAAGACGAGTTTGAGCACCACGTCGCGCGCCGTGATGACCGGCGCGTCCGGCTCGACGTTGGGCAGCGAAATCAGCCCTCGCCACTGGGCGACGAAGACCACGATCATCAGGGCCGAGCACGCGAATCCCGCGATCCGCGTCGCCCGGCGCGTCAGCAGGATCGACGCGTTGATGACCGCGAGCACGTACATGAACGGGAAAAACGAATCGACGCCGCCGGACAGGTAAACGAGACCGGTGATGAACAGAATGTCCCAATAAACCTGCACGTAGAGGAACCACTCGCGGCTCGCGAGCCGCTGGATGAACAGCGCGGACAGAAGCGCGGTCAGAACGTGCGTGGTGATGAGGATGAAGAACGCGTATCGGGCTTCCTGAATGCCGAGAACGAAGACGCGCCCGAGCACGAAGGTCGCGACGACGACGCGAAGGAAGAGCAGCCACTGCAGAAGCTGGTGGGCGTCGGAGCCCGCCGCGACGGTGCGCGCCTCGACGACCGGGCGGGAAACGGAGACGGCCATGTTTCCTCTCACCGGGTCGGGAAGGAATCCATGGCCGTCGTCCCTTTCGTCGGCCGGCGTGCGCCGGCCGTATCGCGTCTTTAGCCGATCACGGACACGAGCTTGAAGATCGGCAGGTACATGCACACGAGCAGGAAGCCGACCGATCCGCCGAGGAACACCATCATGATGGGCTCCAGCAGTGTGGTGAGCGCCGACACCGACTGATCAACCTCGTCCTCGTAAAAGTCGGCGATCTTCGCGAGCATGACGTCGAGCGCGCCGGTCGATTCGCCGACCGTGATCATCTGGCACACCATCGGCGGGAACACGCCGGATTCCGCGAGCGGTTCGGCGATGGTCTTGCCTTCGGCGATGCGCGCCTTGGTCCTGAGAATGGCGCGTTCGATGGTGCGGTTTCCCGATGTCTTGGCGACGATCTCGAGGCCGTCGAGAATCGGCACGCCCGAGGTGATCATCGTGCCGAGCGTGCGCGTGAACTTGGCGACCGCCTGCTTGCGGATGAGCTCGCCGAACACGGGGATCTTGAGAGTCACGTCGTCCCAGATGGCTCCACCCTTGTCGGTCTTGATGGCCTGACGAAACGCAATGACGCCGCCGATGATTGCCGGGACCAAGATGAACCAGAAACTGCGGAGGAAGTTCGACACGTCCACGACGAGCTGCGTCGGCCCGGGGAGCTGGCCGCCGAAGTCCTCGAACATCTTCTTGAACACGGGGATGACGAAGATGAGCAGGACGAGCACGACGATGATCGTGATGCCCAAGACCGCGGCCGGATAGACCATCGCGCCCTTGACGCGTTTCTTGAGTTTCATCGCTTTTTCGATGTAGGCGCCCAGGCGGTTCATAATGGTGTCGAGAATACCGCCGACTTCGCCGGCCGCGACCAGCGCGACGAAGAGCTGATCGAAGACCTTGGGATGCTTGCCGAGCGCCTTGGCGAACGTCGAACCCGACTCGACGTCGTTCTTCACGGCGAGAAGCACCTCGGCGAAGGTCTTGTTGACCTGCTGCGACACGAGAATGTCGAGGCACTGCACCAGCGGGAGGCCGGCGTCGATCATCGTGGCGAACTGGCGGGTGAAGATGACGATTTCCTTCTCGGTCACCCGCTGCTTCATCAACTCGACCTGGAAGATACTCCCGCCCTTGCCCTTGGTCTTCACCTCGGTCGCGACGATCTGCTGCGAACGCAGCCGGGCAATGACGGCCTCCTCGTTGGGCGCATCCATTTCGCCCTTGGCGACGTTACCGGAACGGGTACGTCCTTCCCATTTATAGACCGGCATGACCGTCTCCTTTCGACCGCTACTTGCGGGCCGCCTTGGCTGCCGCGGACTCGATCATCTGAACCAGTTCCTCGGGCTCGGTGGAGTGTCCCAGCGCATCCTTGTACGTGATCAGGCCCCGCGTGTAGAGGCTGAACAGCGACTGATTCATCGTCTGCATGCCGTACTTGCTCTGGCCCATCTGCATCTGGGAGTAGATTTGGTGCACCTTGTCGTCGCGGATCAGCGCGCGGATCGCGGCGTTGGGGATCAGCACCTCGCTCGACATGACGCGGCCCACGCCCGAGGCCCTCGGGATGAGCCGCTGGGAGATGACGCCTTCGAGCACGAACGACAACTGGGCGCGCACCTGCGGCTGCTGATGCGGCGGGAACACGTCGATGATTCGGTTCACCGACTGCACCGCGTTGTTGGTGTGCAGCGTGGCGAACGTCAGATGTCCGGTCTCCGAGATGTTCAGCGCCGACTCGATCGTGTCCAGGTCGCGCATTTCGCCGATGAGCACGATGTCGGGGTCCTGGCGCAGGATGTGCTTGAGCGCGATCGTGAAGGTCTTGGTGTCGGAGTGGACCTCGCGCTGGTTGACGAGACATCCCTTGTGCGCGTGCAGGTACTCAATCGGATCCTCGACGGTGAGGATGTGCTGGTTCCGCGAGGTGTTGATCTTGTCGATGATCGACGTGAGCGTCGTCGACTTGCCGCAGCCCGTGGGCCCGGTGACCAGAATCAGGCCCGACGGCTTGTTCGTCAGGTCGCTGATGATGTTGGGAAGGCCGAGTTCCTGGAGACTGAAGGTCTTGAAGGGGATGACGCGAAACGCTCCGGCCACCGCGCCGCGCTGGCGGTACACGTTGGCGCGAAATCGCGACAGGCCCTTCACGCCGAACGACAGGTCGAGCTCGCTCTCTTCCTCGAAGTGGTGCCGCTGAAGGTCGGTCAGCACCGAATAGCACAGCCGTTTGGTGTCGCTCGCGGTGAGCGCCGGCATGTTCAGCGGCGTCAGACGCCCGTCGATGCGGAACTGCGGCGGCGAGCCCGTCGTGATGTGAAGGTCGCTCGCCCCTTTTTCGATCATGATCTTCAGCAACTGGTGAAGATCGACCGTTCGGACTTCCGCCGCGCCCGCGTGCGCCGATTCGTTTGCGCTCATCATCCGTCCGTTGATTTCCGTTCTTCGATCAATCGGTCGCGGTCACGCGAACGATTTCTTCCATCGTGGTCACGCCTTCAAGCAGCTTCGACAGGCCCGACTGGCGCATCGACTTCATCCCTAGACGAATCGACTCGCGCTTGAGCTCGGTCGTCGATGCGCCGTTGAGGATGAACTCCTTGATTTCCTCGAAGATCGGCATGACCTCGTAGAGGGCGATGCGGCCCTTGTAGCCGGTCTTCGAACACTTCATGCAGCCCGCGCCGTGGTAGACCACCGCGTTCGCCGCGTCGTTTTCCTTCATGCCGAGGTCCTTGAGCGCCTGCGGCGAGAACTCGATCTGCTCCTTGCAGCCTGTGCAGATCTTGCGCACGAGGCGCTGCGCGGCGATGAGCTGCAGCGACGCCGTGACGAGGAAGGGCTCGATGCCCATGTTCAGCAGACGGGTGACGGAGCTGGGCGCGTCGTTCGTGTGCAGCGTCGAAAGCACCATGTGGCCGGTGAGCGCGGCCTTGACCGCGATTTCCGCCGTTTCGAAGTCGCGGATTTCGCCGACCATGATGACGTCGGGGTCCTGACGCAGAAACGAGCGCAGCGCCGCGGCGAAGTTGAGGCCGATGGCCTCGTGCATCTGAACCTGATTGACGCCCTTGAGCGTGTACTCGACCGGGTCCTCGGCCGTGGAGATGTTCTCGGAGACCTTGTTGAGTTCGGTCAGCGCCGAGTACAGCGTGGTCGTCTTGCCCGAACCCGTCGGGCCCGTGACGAGCACCATGCCGAAGGGCTTGTGAATCGCGACCTTGAAGTGGTCAAGCGGCTTCTCCTCGAAGCCGAGTTTGGTCATGTCGAGCTGCAGCGACTCCTTGTCCAGCAGACGCAGAACGATTTTTTCGCCGAAGATCGTGGGCAGCGAGCTGACGCGGAAGTCCATCTCCTTGCCCTTGGCGGTCTTGAGGCGGATGCGTCCGTCCTGGGGCAGGCGGCGCTCGGCGATGTCGAGGTCGGCCATGATCTTCAGGCGGCTCGTGATGGCGTTCTGCAATTTGCGCGGGGGATCCATGACCTTGTGCAGCACGCCGTCGATGCGGTAGCGCACGCGGAAGCTTTTTTCGTAAGGCTCGACGTGGATGTCGGACGCGCCCTTCTTGATGGCGTCGGACAGAATCAGGTTGACGAGCTTGACGACGGGCGCGTCCTCGGCGGAGCGTTCGAGCTCGACCGGATTGACCTCTTCTTCCGTATCGAGCACCTCGAGGTCCTCGACGTCGAAGCCGTCGAGGACGTTGCCCATCTCCTCCTCGTGGGAGTCGTAGTAACGCTCGATGGCGTTCATGATCGAGTCTTCGGTGGCGACGACGGCTTCGATCGAATATCCGGTCAGGAACTTGATGTCGTCGATCGCGAGGATATTCGAGGGATCGACCATCGCGACGATCAGCGAGTTGTCGGCGCGGGAGATCGGGATGCACTTGTACTTCTCGGCGATCTCCTTCGGGACGAGCTTGATGACCTCGGGGTCGATCGTAAACTCGGACAGGTTGATCGACGGGACGCCGTACTGGCGCGAGAGGATGTCGGCCAGTTCCGATTCTTCCAGATACCCCAGGCGCGAGAGGTGGTAGCTGAGCCGACCTCCGGAGACCTTCTGTTCGGCAAGGGCGGTCTCGAGCTGGTCCGGGCTGATCAGGTCTTCTTGGACAAGCAGTTCACCCAATTTGTCCCGGCTCGGCGAATCGTTCGAAGCGGCCATAAACCCTACCTCCGATCCTTGGGGACCCACGGATCACGCGGACATTTGACGTGGCAGTTGCACAGTATGAAATGGGCCCCGTTGCTGTCAAGCCGAACGGAGCCCAAAGCGCGCCAATTCAGGGGATTTGCACAGAATTTTCACGGCGGTCGAAATCCGTCGATCGCCCGAAACCGCCGGGGCGGTCACTCCTCGATCAGACGGCGATAAAGTTCCATGTAGGCGGGCGAGAGCCAGTCTCGCGGGCCGATGAAACGTTCGACCACATTGCCGGCCTTGTCGATCAGGAAGGTCTCGGGGAATCCCGTCACGCCGTAGACGCGCGCGATGTCGTCCTTCGGATCGAGCAGCGTCGGCACGTCGAGCTGTCGCTCGCGGAAAAACGACGCCACATCCTCGCGACCGCCATCGTCCACGGAGACCGTCACCACGGCGAACTGGCCGGGGTCCATCTTGCGGTGCAGGCTCTGGATATCGGGCATCTCGCGGCGGCACGGTGCGCACCACGTCGCCCAGAAATTCAGGAAGACGACCTTGCCGCGATAAGAATCGAGCGCAACCTGGCGGCCTTCCATGTCGGTGAGGGTGAATCCGGCCGCCTGCGCGCGATTCCCGGAGATCGAACCCGGCCCGCCGCAGTCGCCGCCGAAAATGAGCCCGTACAGAACCGCCGCGAACACGACGAAAACGATGAACAGAATCCGATTGTTGTTCTGTTCGGATGTCTTGTTGTTCGACTCGGACATCGCTTCTCCCGGGGACTCGCACCGATTCGCGGCGCGACACCCGCCCGTGGGTCTTCACGAAAACGGGGAGGCTTGCGGCCTCCCCGTGAAATCTCGCCGCGACCGTTCGCCGCGTCAAGAGCGCTCACTCGGACTTGGGCTCTTCCGCCGCGTCCGCCGACTCGCCTTCGGGAACGTCGTTCGCGGTTTCATCGGCCGGCGCGACCTTTGTCTCGAGCGGGGCTTTGGCCGGCGCCGCGGACTTGGGTTCGGCTTTGGGTTCGGCCTTGGCCTTCGCCGTCTTTGCGGACTTCGGTTCCGCCGCTTCGGCGGCCTCGCCTTCGCCCTTGGCTCGACGCTTGCGGCGACGCTTCTCCTTGGGCGCGGCGGCTTCTTCGGTCTTCACCAGTTCGATGAACACCATTTCGGCGGCGTCGCCGCGACGGGGCCCGAGTTTGATGATCCGCGTATACCCGCCGGGGCGCGTTTCATACCGCGTCGCGAGTTCGCCGAGCACGCGCTCGATGGCCTTCTTGTCGCGCAGATACGAGAGCGCCTGACGATGCACGTGCAGCTTCTTGGCCGCAACGCCCGTGTCGCTCGCGCCGTCGCCGAAAGCCGCGTACCGCTTGCCGAGCGTGATCAGCTTTTCGGCGTAGCGGCGGAGCTCCTTGGCTTTCGCCTCGGTCGTCTGAATCCGCTCGTGCAGGAACAGGCTCGTCGCCATGTTGCGGAACATCGCGCGGCGATGCTCGCTGGAGCGGTTGAGTTGCCGGTAGTCTTTCAGATGTCGCATGTTCGCTTCCCTATCGTCGATCCGCCCGCCGTACGGCGGGCTTCATCATGCCCACGGGCGAGGCAACCAACCTCAGCCGTTGGCCTCGTCGTCATCGATATCCGCCGGAGGCCGCCAGTTTTTCAGCTTCATCCCGAGCGAAAGACCCATCTCGGCCAGAACCTCCTTGATCTCGTTGAGGCTCTTGCGTCCGAAATTCTTGGTCTTGAGCATCTCGGCTTCGGACTTTTGCACAAACTCGCCGATGTAGCGGATGCTCGCGTTCTTCAGGCAGTTCGCCGCGCGCACCGAAAGATCGAGCTCGTCCACCCGGCGATACAGGTTTTCGTTGTGCTCGACCTCCTCGTCCTCTTCTTCGTCGTCCTCGTCGTACTCCTGCTCTTCCTCGTCGAAGTTGATGAAGACGCTGAACTGTTCCTTGAGGATCTTGGCGGCGAGGCCGAGCGCGTCCTCGGGGCCGATCGATCCGTCGGTCCAGATCTCGATGATGAGGCGGTCGTAGTCGGTGCGCTGGCCGACGCGGGCGTTGGTCACCTGGTAATTGCACTTCACGATCGGCGAATACAGCGCATCGACCAGGATCGTGCCGATCGGGATCTCGTCGTCGGGCGATTTCTGCGACTCGGCGGGCACGTAACCGCGCCCGAGTTTCGCTGTCAATTCACAGTCGATCTTGCCTTCCTTGGCGAGCGTGGCGATGTGCAGGTCCTTGTTCAGGATCTCGACCGCCGGGGGACACACGATGTCGCCGGCCGTGATGATGCCGTCGCCGCTCTTCGCGAAGCGCAGCGTCTCGATCGAATCCGTGTGCATTTTCAGGCGAACCTGCTTGAGGTTCAGCACGATGTCGGTGATGTCTTCTTTCACACCGGGAATCGTCGAGAACTCGTGACTGACGCCTTCGAAGCGCGCGGACGTGATCGCGCCGCCCGGGAGGGTGGACAACAGCACGCGACGCAGGGAGTTCCCCAGCGTCTGACCGTACCCCCGTTCGAGGGGTTCGGCGAAGAAACGGCCGTAAGTCGCGCCTTGACGTTCCTTATCGGCGACGATTTTCTTCGGACGGATGAGTTCTCGCCAGACTTTGTGCATGGACGTGGGCCCCTAACGGCTTGGGTGTTACTTCGAGTACAACTCGACGATGAGCTGCGCGTTGATGGTCGCGTCCAGATCGGACGCGTTCGGCAGGCTCGACAACGTGCCCGTGAACGCGTCCTTGTTCAGTTCGAGCCAACCGGGTACGCCCCGACGCTCGATGGTCTGCAGGGCTTCCTGAATCCGGGCGTTGCCCCGGCTCTTTTCACGCAGCATCACCTTATGGCCCGGCTTCACGAGAAAGCTCGGGACATCGACCTTTCGTCCGTCGACAAGGAAGTGGCCGTGCGAGACGAGCTGACGCGCTTCGGAGCGGCTGCCGGCGAAACCCAGACGGTACACCACGTTGTCGAGGCGCCGTTCGAGCAGCACGAGCAGATTGTCGCCCGTGACGCCCTTCATCTGGTCGGCCTTCTCGAAGTACAGACGGAACTGCCGTTCGAGGACGCCGTAAATCCGCCGCGCCTTCTGCTTCTCGCGAAGCTGGATGCCGTAATCGGATTCCTTGCCGCGCCGTCGCTGGCCGTGCTGACCGGGGGCATACTTACGCCGCTCGATCGCGCACTTTTCGGTGAAGCAGCGGTCGGCCTTCAGAAAGAGCTTGGTGTCTTCGCGCCGGCAGAGACGGCACACGGAATCGGTATAACGAGCCACTGTCGAACTCCTCGATCAGACGCGCCGGCGCTTGGGCGGCCGGCAACCGTTGTGCATGATCGGCGTCACGTCCTTGATCACGTTGATTTTGAATCCCGCGGTCATGAGCGCACGCAGCGCCGCCTCGCGGCCCGAACCCGGACCCTTGACGAACACCGAGAGCTGCTTCACGCCGTGTTCCTGCGCCTTGCGCGCGCACTCTTCGGCCGCGACCTGTGCGGCATAGGGCGTCGATTTGCGGCTGCCCTTGAATCCCGACGAACCCGCGCTCGACCAGCAGATCGCGCCGCCGGACAGATCGGTGATCGTGACGATGGTGTTGTTGAACGTCGCCTGGATGTGAGCGATCCCGCTGGGGATGTTCTTCTTGACGACCTTCGCGCCCACGCGTTTGGCTTTGGCCATTTTCCTTGATCCTCGGTTATCGAAATCCGACGCGAGCGTCAGACTTTCCGTTTGCCCTTGACCGCCGCGCGCTTCGGACCCTTGCGGGTACGCGCGTTGGTGTGCGTCCGCTGGCCGCGAACCGGCAGGCCGCGACGGTGGCGCAGGCCGCGATAGGTGCCCAGATCCATGAACCGTTTGATGTTCATGGCGATGTCCTTGCGCAGATCGCCCTCGACCTTCACGTTCTCGTCGATGAAGCTGCGAATCTTCGCCACCTCGACGTCCGTGAGCTGTCCCGCGCGCACGTTCGCGTCCACGCCCACCGCGGAAAGGATCCGGCTCGAAATCGCCGGTCCGATGCCGTAGATGTACGTCAACGACACCACCACCCGTTTGTCGTTCGGGATATCCACACCGGCAATACGCGGCATGATCTTCCTCCGCCTTCCTCTTTAGCCTTGACGCTGCTTGTGCTTCTTGTTCTCGCAGATCACACGCACCACACCCTTACGGCGAATGATCTTGCACTTGTCGCACCGTCGTTTCACCGATGCCTGCACTTTCATGACGTGTCTCCGCGTGCCCGCCCGAATTTTCCCGACCGGGAGAAAAGAGCGAACCCGTTAATCCATCGCGGCCAAAAGGTCAAGCCCCGCCGCGAGTTATCCTTCGTTCTCTACGCTATCGACGCGCCGACAGCACCCTCGGGCCGTCCGGCGTGATCGCCACCGAATGCTCGATGTGGGCGGACAGTCTCCGATCCGCCGTCACCGCCGTCCATCCGTCGGCGAGCACTTCCACCTCGGGAGTCCCCTGGTTGATCATCGGCTCGATGGCGAACACCATTCCGGGCCGCAACCGCTCTCCCGACCCCGCCCGTCCGACGTTCGGAACCGGCGGGGGCTCGTGCATCTTTCTCCCGACACCGTGGCCGACGAACTCGGTCACGACGCCGTATCCTTTCGACTCGGCCAAGCTCTGTACCGCGTGGCCGATATCGCCCAGGCGGTTGCCGTTTCGCATGCACGCGATGGCGGCGTCGAGACAGGCCCGCGTCGTCGCGATGAGCGCCGCCGCATCCGCGTTCACGGGCCCGATCGGGATCGTGATCGCCGAGTCGCCCACCCATCCGTCGAGGACCGCCCCAAAATCGAGCGACAGAATATCGCCCGTTTTCAGCACGCAGTCGGCGCTGGGAATGCCGTGCACGATCACCTCGTTGGGACTCGCGCACACCGTCGCCGGAAACGGCTTCCCCCCCGCCGAGCTGGGGTAGTTCAAAAACGCGCTCTTCGCGCCGTGCTTTTCAAGGACCTTCCGGCCGATTTCGTCCATCTGGGCCGTCGTCGCACCGGGCTTCGCCGCCTCGGACATCAACGTCAGGGCTTCAGCGACCACCTGATTCACCCGGTACATCGCCTCGATCTCGGCCGGGCTCTTCAGTCGGATGCCGACGTTCACGCGTCACGCCCCGATCGCGGTCACAATCTGGCCCGTGATCTCCTCGATCGATCCGCCGCCATTCACCGAGGCGAGGCTGCCCTTCGACCGGTAATAGTCGATGAGCGGCGCCGTCTGGTTGTGATACGTCACGAGCCGCTGCCGGATCGTGACTTCGCTGTCGTCGTCCCGCACGTAAAGGTCGGATCCACCGCACTCGTCGCAGACCCCGACCGTTTTGGGCGGATTGAATTTCACGTGGAACATCGCCCCGCAACCCCGGCAGGTCAGCCTCCCGGAGAGCCGCGCGACGAGATCCTCGTCATCCACGTCGATCGACACGACCTTCGACAGCGCCAGCGTCCGCTTTGCGAGCAGTCCGTCGAGCGCCTCGGCCTGCGCCGTCGTGCGCGGAAAACCGTCGAGAATGAACCCACCCTTCGCATCCGCCTGATCGATCCGTTCGTCGATCAGACCGATCACCACCGAATCGGGCACCAACGCACCCTTGTCCATGTAGCCCTTCGCTTCGAGACCAAGCGGCGTTTGGGCTTTGAGCGCCGCACGAAGCATGTCGCCCGTCGAAATCTGCGGAATTCCGAGTTTTTCCGCGAGCACCTTCGACTGCGTACCTTTCCCCGCGCCCGGACCTCCGAGCAGAATGAGACGCATCCCCTACCCCCGACGACCCTTGAACTTCTTGGTTCCCAGGAAACCGTCATAGTGGCGCATCAGCATGTGGCTTTCCATCTGCTGGATGGTGTCCAGGCCGACGCCCACGACAATCAGACGCGCCGTTCCACCGAAATAGAACGGAACCTTGTAAATCGCGATCAGAAGAGTCGGAAGCACGCAGATCGCCGCGACGTACATCGCGCCGCCGAGCGTGACGCGGGTCAGAACGCGGTCGATGTAGTCCGCCGTGCGTTTTCCCGGACGATAACCGGGGATGTACGCGCCGGACTTTTTCAGATTCTCCGCGACGTCGACGGGGTTGAATGTGACCGCCGTGTAGAAGTAGCAGAAGAAGATGATGAGCGCGACGTAGAGCGCCGTATGAATGATCGTTCCCGGGGCCATCGCGTTGCCGATGCTCTGGGCGATCGGGTGATCGATGAACTGGGCAAACGTCGCCGGGAACATCAGGATCGAGCTCGCGAAGATCGGCGGGATGACGCCCGCGGTGTTGATCTTGAGGGGCAGGTGCGTGCTCGCTCCGCCGTACATGCGGCGACCGATCACGCGCCGTGCGTGCTGGATCGGAATCTTCCGTTGCGCGCGCTCGACGTAAATGATCACGAACACCACGAAGACCATCAGAATCAGGATCGGCAGCGTGAACAGCAGCGAACGCTCGCCGGAGCCGATGTCGACAAAGAGCTGGTAGATCGCGGCGGGAAGGCGCGCGACGATACCGGCCATGATGATGAGGCTGATGCCGTTGCCGATGCCGAACTCGCTGATCTGCTCGCCGAGCCACATGATGAAGGCGGTGCCGGCCGCGAGGGTGATCGCGGACGTGAGCTTGAACGTCATGCCCGGATGCAGCACGACGCCCTGGCCGAGCATGCCTTTTTCGAGACCCACCGAGATCATGAAGCCCTGAAACAGCGCGAGCACGACGGTGCCGTAGCGCGTGTACTGGGTGATCTTGCGGCGGCCGAGCTCGCCTTCCTTCGACAGCTTCTCGAGGTAGGGCACGACGACCGTGAGGAGCTGCAGAATGATCGACGCCGAGATGTAGGGCATGATGCCCAGGGCGAAGATCGAGCCCTGCTCGAGCGCTCCGCCCGAGAACATCGAGAACATGCCGAAGACGGTGCCCGCGGCGTTCTTGAAAAACTCGGCGAGTGCGGCGGCGTTGAGCCCCGGCAGCGGCACGATGCAGCCCACGCGATAGACCGCGAGCAGCAGCAGCGAGAAGAACACCCGTCGCTTCAGCTCCGGGATCTTGAAAATGTTCTGAAAGGCGCCGATCACGATCAAAAGCCTCCCGGCTTCACCGCTCGATTAGGATTTGATCAGCTCGACCTGTCCGCCGGCGGCCAGGATCTTTTCTTTTGCCTTCGCCGAAAATCCGTGCGCCTTCACCGTGAGCGCCACCGTCAGATCGCCGTCGGACAAAACCTTGATGCCGTCCTGAGCCTTGCGGACCACGTGGCTCTCGACGAGCAGCGCCGGATCCACCACCTGGCCCGCCGTGAAGCGCGCCAGATCGCCGACGTTGACCGTCGCAAACACCTTGCGGAAACGACCGTTCGTGAATCCCCGCTTGGGAATCCGGCGGGAGATCGACATCTGGCCGCCTTCGAAATAGTCGCCCTGGTTCTTGCCGGCGCGGGCCTTGTGGCCTTTGTGGCCCTTGCCCGCGGTGCCGCCCTGGCCCGACGCGTTGCCGCGACCGATGCGCTTGCGGTCCTTCACCGCCCCTTTCGGGGGAGTCAATTCGTTGAGTTTCATTTACGCCGTCTCCTCGAAACGCACGAGGTGGAGGACTTTTTTCACCATGCCGCGAATCGTCGGCGTGTTGGCATGCTCCACCGTGTGGTTGATCCGGCGCAAACCGAGCGCCTTGATGACTTTTCGCTGGTTCGGCTCGCGGCCCAGCGCCGAACGAATCTGCGTAATGCGAATCTTGCCCATGCTGTGTTCCTCCCCCGGTTCGCCGATCCTCAGCCTTCGGCGCGACGCAGGCGGCCGCGATAGGCGTCGGGGCTCTTCAAAAACTTCAGGCCCGCCTCGGCCGCCTTGACCAGATTGTACGGGTTACGGCTGCCCAGGCTCTTGGTCAGGATATTCTGGATGCCCGCGGCTTCGAGGATCGCGCGCACCGCGCCGCCGGCGATCACGCCCGTACCGGCGCTGGCCGGCTTGAGCAGAACCTTCGCGGCGCCGTAGCGACCGACTTCCGGCGCGACCACGTGCGGGATCGAGGCGTTTTCGGTCAGGGGCACCGAGAAGATGTTCTTCTTCGCCTTGTCCACCGCCTTGCGGATCGCGTCGGGAACCTCGTTGGCCTTGCCCTGGCCCACGCCAACCCGACCGCGCCCGTCGCCGATGACGACCAGAGCCGCGAACGAAAACCGACGTCCGCCCTTCACGACCTTCGCGACGCGATTGACGTGAATGACCTTTTCGACAAAGTCCTGAGCCGAATCGCCGTGACTGAAATCCAAGTCGGCCACTTTATTCTCTCCTAAAACTCGAGGCCGGCGCGACGCGCCGCGTCGGCGACCGCCTTCACCCGTCCGTGATACAAAAATCCGTTACGGTCGAAGACGACCTTGGTGATGCCCTTGTCCTTCAGCCGCTGCGCGATCAGCGCGCCGATCGCCTCGCTGCACAGAATCTTGGTGCCCTTGGTCGCTTCACCTTCCTTGGCCGGAGCGGCCTTGGGGCGATCGAACCCCTTGTCGAGCGACGACGCGCTCACGAGCGTCACGCCCGTTTCGTCATCGATCGCCTGTACGGCGATGTGTTTCGAGCTGCGAAACACGCACAGGCGCGGGCGATCCGGGCGGCCGCGCACCTTGCGGCGCACGCGCTGCTGACGGGCGAGTCGGGGCGTCAATTTGACTTTTTTATAGCTCACGGTTCCTCTCCTTCCGCGACGGCGGGTTCAGCACCCCTTGGCGCGGATGATGTGCGTTACGCGTTGGTCTTGCCTTCCTTGCGGGCGATGACCTCGTCGGAATACTTGATGCCCTTGCCCTTGTACGGCTCGGGCGGACGGATCTTGCGGATCTTCGACGTGAAGTTTCCGATGTGCTGCTTGTCGTTGCCCGCGACCGTGATGTTCACGCCCTTTTCGACGTTCACGGTCAGGTCGTCGGGAATGCGAAGGATCTTCTCCTTCGGGAATCCCACCGACAGCCACAGTTCCTTGCCCTTGACCTCGGCCTTGTAGCCGACGCCGACCATTTCCATCTTGCGCTCGTAGCCCTTGGCCACGCCCGTCACGAGGTTCTGCACCAGCGCGCGGGTCAGACCATGGAGCGAACGGCGTTCGCGGTGGTCGTCGCGGCGCGAGATCTGGATCTTGTCGCCCTCGACCGCGGCCGTCACGCCGTCGGGCAGCACGTGCGTCAGCGAGCCCTTCGGGCCCGAAACGGTCAGCTTCGTTCCGTCGAGTTTGACGGTCACGCCCTTTTCGAGCGTCACTGGAAGTTTGCCGATTCGACTCATCGTCCCTCTCCTTCCCGACTCACCAGACGCGGCACAGGAGTTCGCCGCCGACGTTGGCCTGACGCGCATCGTCGTCGGTCATCACGCCCCGGCTCGTGGACACGATCGTCAAGCCCAACCCGCCGAGCACCTGGGGCGCCTCGCCCGATCCCGCGTAACGACGCAGTCCCGGACGGCTGACCCGTTCGAGGCCCGTGAGCACGGGTTTGTTGTTGCGGTCGTAGCGCAGGTGAATGCGGATGATGCCCTGCGTCGCGTCCTGCTCGAACTTGTACGCGTCGATGAAACCGCGGTCGCGCAGGATCCTGCAGACCTCGTTTTTCAGTTTCGAGGACGGCACCAAGACCTCTTGATGTCCCGCCCTGTACCCGTTGCGGATGCGGGTGAGCATGTCCGCCAGGGGATCCGTCATGACCATCGTCGTCTCCTCACGCCCGCCGCCTTCCGGCGGGCCCGTGTCACCAACTCGACTTCACCACGCCCGGCAGGTCGCCCTCGAGGGCGAGCTTGCGCAGGCAGATCCGGCACATCCCGAACTTGCGGTAATACGCCCGGGGACGCCCGCAGATCGGGCACCGGTTGTACTGCCGCACCTTGAACTTCTGCGGACGGGCCGCCTTCGCCTTGATCGACTTCTTCGCCACAACTCACCTCGCTTCGTCGCCGGACTCCCGGCGTTCCGGACGCCGCCGGACTACTTGCGGAAGGGCATCCCCATCTTTTCGAGCAGCGCGCGGCCTTCCTCGTCGTTCTTGGAGGAGGTCACGATCGTGATGTTCATGCCCTTGATCTTGTCGACCTTGTCGTAGTCGATCTCGGGAAAAATGATCTGCTCCTTCACGCCGAGCGTGTAGTTGCCGCGGCCGTCGAAGGCCTTGGCCGACACGCCGCGGAAGTCGCGGATACGCGGGATCGCGACCGTGATGAGCCGGTCGAGAAACTCGTACATGCGATCGCCTCGCAGCGTCACCATCACGCCGATGTTCTGGCCCTTGCGCAGCTTGAACGCCGCCTCGGACTTCTTGGCCTTGGTGACGACCGGTTTCTGGCCCGCGATCCGGCCGATCTCCTCGACCGCCGACTCGATGAGCTTCGGATTCTGAAGCGCCTCGCCGAGCCCGCAGTTGAGCGTGATCTTCCGGAGCTTCGGCACCTGCATCAGGTTCGTGAATCCGAAGTCCTTCATCAGGGCCGGAATCACCTGCTGCTCGTACATCGTCTGCATTCGCGCCGCCATTGCGGTCTCCTGTCTCGCCTTGACTTTGACCCGGTCCGGTCATTGCGGCGCGTGCGCCGCGTCCTTGGTTCCCACGGCCTTTCGGCCGAGCGTTATCGATCCACCGATTCGCCGCACTTCTTGCACACGCGCACGCGCTTGCCGTCGGCGAGGGCCTTCGTGCCCGTGCGGGTGGGCTGGTTGCACGCCGGACACACCAGCATCACGTTGCTGTGATGGATGAAGCCCTCGCGCTCCACGATGCCGCCCTGACGATTCGTCTTGCCCGGCCGCGTGTGGCGCTTGATCATGTTCATGCGTTCGACGAGCACGCGTCCCTTGACGGTGTCGACCGCCAGCACCTTGCCCCGCTTCACGGCGTTGGCGAGCGCGCCGACTTCCTTGCCCGCCACGACGTGGACGAGGTCGCCTTTGCGCACGTGCATCTTCACGCGCTCTTTTCCGATCGGTTCCTTGGCCATCACAGCTCTCCTTGCGCGAAGGGGTCCCTAAAGGACCTCGGGCGCCAGCGAGATGATCTTCATGAATTTCTTGGCGCGCAGTTCGCGGGCCACCGGTCCGAACACGCGGGTGCCGATCGGCTCCTGGTTGTTGTCGATCAGCACCGCCGAATTCTCATCGAAGCGGATGTAGCTGCCGTCCGGGCGACCGATGTCCTTCTTCACGCGAACGATGACGGCCTTGTGCACATCGCCCTTCTTGACCTTGCCGTTCGGGATCGCCTCGCGCACCGACACGACGATCACGTCGCCGACGGTCGCGAACTTGCGCTTGCTGCCGCCGAGCACCTTGATGCACCGCAGGCTGCGAGCCCCGGAATTGTCGGCCACACCCAGCGTGGTCAGCATCTGAATCATGACGTCACCCCAGCCCGATACGCGCCGGCCTTATACGGCCGCCCGCTCGATGATCTTCTTCACCGCCCAGCGTTTCGTCGCCGACAGCGGACGCGATTCGATGAGCACCACCGTGTCGCCGATCCGGCACTCGTTGGCCTCGTCGTGCGCCTTGTAGCTCTTGTGGCGCTTGATGACCTTGCCGTAGAGCGGATGCTTGTAGACGCGCGACACACGCACCACGATGGTCTTGTCCATCTTGTCGCTGGTCACGACGCCCTGAATCGTCCGCCGTTTCGCGGTCTTTTTCGTCTCAGTCACCGGTTTCGTCTCGGACATCATCGACCTCCCGTCGTCAGACGCGCGCGGCGCAACGTGGCGACGCGGGCGATGTCACGACGCACGGCTCTCATGCGTCCGGTGTTTTCGAGCTGCCCGGTGAAGAACTGAAAACGCAGGTTGAAATATTCGCCCTTCAGGTCTTCCTGCTTCTGGGCGAGTTCCTCGTCCGACAGTTTGCGAAATTCCTCAGCCTTCATGGGTCGCCTCGCGAATCACGATCTTGGTCCGAATCGGCAGCTTCGACGCCGCCAATTTCAGGGCCGACACGGCCTGCGCGGTGTCGATCCCCTGCATCTCGTACAGCATGCGGCCGGGTTTCACGCTGGCCACCCATTCCTCCGGCGCGCCCTTTCCCTTGCCCATGCGGGTTTCCGCGGGTTTCCTGGTCAGGGGCTTGTCGGGGAACACCCGGATCCAGATCCGGCCGCCGCGCTTGACCGAACGGGTCATCGCGATACGGGCCGCCTCGATCTGGCGGGCCGTGAGCCAACCGTCCTGCACCGCCTGAAGCCCGTAATCGCCGAAATCCAGGTTGCTTCCGCGCGTGGCCTGGCCGGCGCGGCGTCCCTTCATCTGCTTGCGGTACTTCGTCTTCTTCGGCGACAGCATTTGTCCGTCCTCTGGTCGCGCCGGGGCGTCATCGCACCCGCCGCCAAATTTCGTTCTTCCGGTCCCCCGCGATCAGCGGAGGTCGGCTTCTCCGTGATAGATCCACACCTTCACGCCGATCACGCCGTAGGTCGTGCGCGCGTGATACTGGCCGTAGTTGATGTCCGCCTTCAGGGTGTGCAGCGGCACGCTGCCTTCGCGGTACTGCTCGAAACGGCTCATTTCCGCTCCGCCCAACCGGCCCGAGCACGCCACGCGAACGCCCTTGGCGCCGAGCTTCATGGCGTTCGTGACCGCACGCTTCATGGCGCGACGGAACGCGATGCGGCGCTGGAGCTGGTTGCCGATGTTCTCGGCCACGAGCTGCGCGTCGAGATCCGCCCGGCGGACTTCCTGCACCTTGATAAAGATGTCGCGGTCGGCCATGTGGCGCAGCTTCTTCTGCAGCGTCTCGAGCTCCTGGCCCTTGCGACCGATGATCACGCCCGGCCGCGCCGTGTGGATCACGATGGTCAGCTTGTTGTGCGCGCGCTCGATCTCGATACGCGACACACTCGCCGACGCCAGCTTGTCCTTGAGGTAGGCGCGGATGCGCAGATCCTCGTGGAGCAGCTTGGCGTAGCCCTTGTCCGCGTACCACCGCGAATTCCAATCGCGGATGATGCCGAGGCGCAAACCGTTCGGGTGCGTTTTTTGACCCACCGTCGTCTCCTTAGTCCCGTTCGTCCAGCACGATCGTGAAATGGGCCGTGCGTTTCAGAATCCGGTTGATGCGCCCCTGCGAGCGCGTCATGATGCGTTTGAGCGTCGGGCCGCCGTCGACCATCACGCGCTTGACGTAGAGGTCGTCGATGTTGACGCCGCCCCGGGCCGTCGCGTTGGCGATCGCCGACGAGAGCAGCTTCTTGAGCAGCACGGCGGTCTTTTTGGGGGTGAACGCGAGAATGCCCATGGCCTCGTTCACGTCCCTGCCCCGAATCAGATCCGCGACGAGCCGACCCTTGAAGGGCGACACCCGCTGAAATCTCGCAATCGCTTTCACTTCCATCTCACTGCCTCCACCCCGGGCTCCGCTGCGCGCGTTTTATCGCCGCGCGGCGCCGCGGCCTTACTTCTTGGCCGCCTTGCGGTCCGCCGCGTGGCCGTGGAAGGTGCGCGTCGGGGCGAACTCGCCGAGCTTGTGCCCGACCATGTTCTCCGTCACGAACACCGGCACGAATTTCTTGCCGTTGTGCACCGCGAAGGTCAGACCCACGAATTCCGGCAGAACCGTCGACCGGCGCGACCAGGTCTTGATCAGCGAGCGGTCCCGCACGTCCAGGGCGCGGTTCACCTTCGCCTGCAGGTGCTCATCCACAAAGGGTCCCTTTTTGACCGAACGCGGCATGCGTCCCTCTCCCATTGCCCCGGCGTTACTTGCCGCGGCGCTTGACGATGTACTTGCCCGACGTCTTGTTCCGTCGCGTTTTGTAACCCTTGGCCGGCTGGCCCCAGGGCGAACACGGATGGCGACCGCCGCTCGTGCGTCCCTCGCCGCCGCCCATCGGATGATCGACCGGGTTCTTCGCGACGCCGCGCACATGGCCGCGCCGCCCGAGCCAGCGGGTGCGGCCCGCCTTGCCGATCGAGATGTTCGAGTGGTCGTTGTTGCCGACCTGCCCGATCGTCGCGCGGCATTCGCGGCGGAACCGGCGCAGTTCGCCCGACGGGAGCTTGAGAAGGACGTAGTCGCCTTCCTTGCCCATCACCTGGGCGAAGTTGCCCGCGGACCGCGCCACCTGGCCGCCCTTGCCGATCTTCATCTCGACGTTGTGCACGAAGGTGCCGTCGGGGATGTTGCGCAGCGGCAGCGTGTTGCCCGGCCGGATGTCGGCGTTTTCGTCCGACAGGATGCGGTCGCCGACCTTGAGCTGCTCGGGGGCGATGATGTAGCGCTTCTCGCCGTCCACGTAGTGCAGCAGTGCGATGCGGCACGTGCGATTCGGATCGTACTCGATCGCGGCGACTTTGGCGGGAATCCCGATCTTGTCGCGCTTGAAATCGATGATCCGGTACGCGCGCTTGGCGCCGCCGCCCCGGCTGTAGGCCGTCAGGCGTCCGGTGTTGTTGCGTCCGCCGGATTTGCGCAGAGGCTCCAGAAGCGCACGCTCGGGCGTCGACTTCGTGACCTCGGCGAAATCGCTGCCGGTCAGGTACCGTCGGGCTGGACTTGTCGGTTTGTATGTCTTGATCGCCATGCCTTCCTCTTCGCCGTCCTCGGGGATCAGGCGCCCTCGAAGAAGTCAATGGTTTGTCCCTTGGCCAGCTTGACGACCGCCTTTTTCCAATTGGGCTGCCGACCGAACTGACGACCTCGCCGCTTGTTTTTTCCTCGCATCAGGGAGGTTTTCACCTCGAGCACCTGCACGCCGTCGAAGAGCTGCTCGATCGCCTGGCGGATTTCCACCTTGTTGGCGTCCAACGCGACTTCGAACACGTGATGATTCGCGTCTTCCTTGGCCAGGTTCGCCTTTTCGGTGATGACCGGCCGCTTGATGATGTGGTGAGGATCCCGGCTGATCATTGCGCGAACCTCCCCTCGATCTTCGCCACCGCGTCCCGGGTCACGATCACGCGGTCGTAGCGCAGCAGGTCGTAGACGTTGAGTCCCTCGACCGGAAGCACCTTGACGAACGGGATGTTTCGGGCGCTCTTTTCGATCTTTTCGTCGCGCCCGGCGATGATGACGAGCCCGTTGGTCATGCCGAGGCCCGCGAGGATCTGGACGAGTTTCTTCGTCTTGATCTCGTCGAGCGCGATCTCGTTGACCACGGTGAGCTTGTTTTCGGCGACCTTCATCGACAGCGCGCTCTGCACCGCCTGCCGCCGGACTTTTTTCGGAATCTTGTAGGACCAGTCCTTGGGCTCGATGTTATGGATGTGACCGCCGCCGACGCGAACGCCCGAGCGCGCGGAACCCGCGCGGGCGCGACCGGTACCCTTCTGGCGGTACATCTTGGAGCCCGTGAAATCGACCTCGGAGCGGCCCTTGGTCTTCTTGGTCCCCGCCCGCCGGTTGGCGAGCTGGTTGCGGACAACTTCCCAGAACAGGTGGGGCTTCACCTCGGCGCCGAACACCTTGTCCGACAGATCGACGTGATCCACCTTCTGGCTGCCCGTGTTCAAGACTTCGTGTTTCATGGTCGTGTGTCCTTGCCCGGTCACTTCGTCTTCTTGACGGTCTCGTGAACCGTCACGATTCCGTTGCGGTGACCCGGCACTCCGCCGAGCAGGAAAATCAGATGGTTTTGCGCGTCCACCCGGAACACGCGGATGCGCTGAACGGTCCGCGTCTTGTTGCCGAGCTGGCCCGGCATCCGGCGACCCGGAACAACGCGCGACGGCGCGGCCGACGTGCCGATCGATCCCGACTCGCGGCGGTTTTTGGAGCCGTGCGACATCGGGCCGCGACCGAAGTGGTTGCGCTTCACGTTGCCCGCGAAGCCCTTGCCCACCGTCACGCCCTGCACATCGACCAACTCGCCCTCGGCGAACAGTTCCACCGTGATCGCCTGGCCGACCTTGTAGTCTTTCGGGCTTTCCACCCGGAATTCCTTCAGGGTCTTGTAAGCCGCCTTCGTGGGAAGGTGCTTTTTGAACTGGCCGGCGTCGGGCCGGTTCAGTTTCTTCGCCTCGACTTCCGCGAAGCCCACCTGGATCGCGTCGTAGCCGTCCGTCTCCGCGCTCTTGACGCGGACGACGATCCCGGGCTCCGCCTTGATGACCGACAGCGCGTGACGTCGGCCCGTTTCGTCGTAGGCCTGCGTCATGCCCATCTTCTTGCCGACAATGCCTTTCATCAGCGGGCTCCACTGTTGATCAGCTTGATGTCCACATCGACGCCCGGCGACAGCTCCAGCTTGCCCATCGCCTCCATCGTCTCCTGCGTCGTGTCGAAGATCTCAATCAGGCGCTTGTGCGTGCGGATCTCGAACTGCTCGCGGCTCTTTTTGTCGACGTGCGGTCCACGCAGAACGCAGAACTTCTCGATCTTCGTCGGCAGCGGGATCGGTCCCGAGACGTGAGCGCCGCTGCGCTTCGCGGACTCGGCGATCTCCTTGGACGATTTGTCCAGAAGCTTGTGATCGTACGCCTTGAGCCGAATTCGAATTCTCTGTTTCATGTCTCTTCCCGTCCGCTTCCCGCCCGGCACCCGCCGGCGATGACGATGGGCTCCCTCGTGATCCGTTGGCCGCCGCGCGAAAGGCTTCCGCGCGGTCGGCGAATTTCCTTACGCGTGAATTTTCGTGACGACGCCGGCGCCGACGGTGCGTCCGCCCTCGCGGATGGCGAAGCGAACGCCCTCTTCCATCGCGATCGCGTTGATCAGCTTCACCCGCATCTTCACGTTTTCTCCCGG
>JADLEX010000140.1 GCA_020845895.1 Deltaproteobacteria bacterium
GCGGCGGTGGTGGACGACACGGGCGTCTTCCGCATCGTGTATCTCGGGTTTCCCTTCGAGACGATCTATTCGATCACCGCGCGCCGGCAGGTCATGTCCGCGGCGATGGACTTCCTGCTCGAATCGACGACCACGAGCACGACCACAACATCGAGCACGACATCGACCACAACGTCGACTATGATCGCGACCACGACAACAATCGTCGCGACAACGACCAGCAGTACCGGCGGCTCGACGACCAGTTCGACCGCGACGACGACAAGTTCGGCCGGTTCCACGACGAGTTCCACCGGTTCCACGTCGACGACCGGAGCGCCGACGACCACGACGACCACCGTTCCGCCCGACGATGACACGGCGGACGATGACACGACCGACGACGACGCGACGGATGACGACGCGACGGCGGGCTCGGGGCAGGGCGCGGATGATGACGATTCCACGGACGAATCCTGCTGCGGGTGCTGACGGGGAGCGTTAAGGGTTGCGGGTCTGGCCCCGGGAAATTCGTGTGAGGCTGGAAAATTCGTGTGGCGCGGGCGCCCTCGCCCGCGATATTGCAGTCCCGACCCGGCCGGGGGCGGCCGGGCCACACTCAGTAAGTTCTGAGTGGAGGACGGCGAGGGGCGGTTTGCCTGCGGCGGGCGCGGGACGTCTTAATGTCGCCGGATACTCGGAAGGCCCCGGTCTCGTGATGACCTGGCGCGGCTCGATGTGGCGGGACGTCCCCGAGCCCTCGGCGGTCATGAACGCCGTTTACGAGGGCGTTTCGTACATGCACGACCCAAGATGACGGCGCGGGCGAAAAACGCGTTTTCGAATTGCGTCGATTCCGCCCGCGTTTACGTACGTTATCCCCAGACACTTGCGCGAATTTCGGCCCCTCCGGAAGCGAAAATCGGATGCGAAACGCGGCGCGAGTCCCGTTGCCCGCCCCGGCGAAAAGCGCAGCAAACACAAGATGTTGTGTGTGTCGACGTCAGGAGACCCATTGGGTTGTGCCTGCGGAAAAATCGTTCTTGACACCCAACTAGGGGTGGTATAGGGTCGGTCCATACCGCGCATCATGTTGTAGCCCCCCGGCGGGCTCACTCGCAACGCGAACGACCAGACAAGAGCAAGACGACCGAACATGCGAATCGCGCATATCGAATTGCTGGGTTTCAAGTCCTTCGTGGACAAGACGCGCATCGTCTTCGACCGCGGAATCTCCGTCATCGTCGGTCCCAACGGCTGCGGCAAGAGCAACGTCGTCGATGCCATGCGCTGGGTGATGGGCGAGCTTTCCGCCAAGTCCCTGCGCGGCAGTGAGATGATGGACGTGATCTTCTCGGGCTCCGAGCAGCGCAAGCCCACGGGCATGGCGCAGGTCACGATGGCGTTTTCGTGCGACGACGGCGTGTATCCTCCCGGCTACGACGGCATCAATGACATCGAGATCACGCGCCGCCTGTATCGCTCGGGCGACAGCGAGTACTTCATCAACCGCACCGCGTGCCGGCTCAAGGACATCCAGGAACTGCTGATGGACACGGGCATGGGCGCGAAGACCTATGCCATCGTCGAGCAGGGCCAGATCGCCAAGGTGCTCTCGGCCAAGCCGCAGGACCGTCGGTTCCTCGTCGAGGAAGCCGCGGGCATCACCAAGTACCGCGTGCGCCGCGAGGAAACCGAACGCAAGATCGAATCGACGCGCCAGAATCTGGAGCGTGTGAACGACCTGATCGGCGAGATCAAGCGCCAGGTGAATTCGCTCGCGCGTCAGGCGGGCAAGGCGCGGCGCTACAAGCAGTACAGCGATGAGCTGCGCGCGGTCGATCTGGAACTCACCGCCCGCGAGCGCATCGAACTCGCCGAAAAGCAGGCCGAGGCCGAACGGTTGCTCGCCGAATTGCGCGAGCGCGTCGAGTCCACGCACAACGACATCGCCGCGCGCGAAACGTCGCAGGACGCGCGCCACCTGGAGCACCTGCAGGCGGCCAAAGCGCTCGAAACGGCGCAGCAGGAGCTGGCGTCGCTGCGCGAGCGCATCCACGCCGCGGAGTCCGAGCACGGCCGGCTGCTGCGCGAGATGGCCGAGGAACAGGCACGCGTCGACACGATCGCCGACGAAACGCAAAAGGCCGTCGGTTCGATTCCCGACCACGAGCAGCAGGCCGAGGAAGCCGCCGCCGAAGCGCGCGACAACGCCGCGCGGATGGAAGAGGGCGGCACGCGGCTCGGCGAACTCACGCGCACGCTCGACGATCACCGCCGCGACCGGCGCGAGAAGGGCGGCCGGGCCGACGAACTGCGTCACCGCATCGCCGACGGTTCGCGGCGTGCGGCGTCACTCGACGGGCGCATCGAGGCGCTCGACGCGCGGCGGATCGAGGACGCGAAACGCGCGGCCGAGTTCGCGGCGCAGCGCGCGGCGCAGGAAGAACGCCTCGCGGCGCTGGGCGCGCAGATCGAGCAGATCGACGAACGACGCCGCGAGTGGGAGCAGTCGCGCGAGCAGGTCGCGGCGCAGGTCGCCGAGCGCGCCGAGCGGCTCAAGTCCCTGCAAGAAGAGAACGAACGCCTTCGCAAGGCGTACGAGGATCTGCGCGCCGAAGTGCGCGAGGTCGCGGCGGAACTCGAATCGCTGGAGCGCATGAAGGGCAGCCTCGAAGGTTACTCCGAAGG
This sequence comes from Deltaproteobacteria bacterium, assembly GCA_020845895.1. Classification (NCBI taxonomy): domain Bacteria; kingdom Pseudomonadati; phylum Myxococcota; class Myxococcia; species Deltaproteobacteria bacterium. The sequence continues at coordinate 2,671 of JADLEX010000140.1, forward strand.
CGTGAAGCACCTGTTCGCCGCGATGGAGCAGCCGGACGAAACCGCGAAACCGCATGGCATTCTCGGCCTGATCGGCGACGTGATGGACGTGCCTCCGCGCTTCGAGGCCGCCGTCGAGGCGGTGCTCGGCGAGCGCGTGCAGGGCGTGCTCGTGCGCGAGCAGCACGACGGGCTGTCCGGCGCGGATTTCCTGCGCTCGGCCGAGAACGGTCGCTCGACTTTCATCCCCATGCAGATCAAGCCGCCGCGCGCGGTGTATCCCGAGCGCACGCTCGCACAGACGCACGGCCCGCTCGCCGAGGCCGTGAGCTGTTCCGCCGATTACCAGCCGGTGGTGGGCGCGCTGCTCGACGACGTGCTGGTGGTGGATGATCTGCCCACGGCCGTGCGACTGCACAACGAGAACGGCTACACGGGTTCGTTCGTCACGCTGGGCGGCGAATACATCGATCACTACGGCGTCATCACCGGCGGATCGAAAGGCGCGCTCACGAGCGGCATCATCGAAAAGAACCGCCGCATCCGCGACCTGCGCGACGAACTGGCGCGCCGCCGCGAGTCGCTGGCGCAGGCCGAGCACGACCACGTGGCCGGCGCGGGCATGATCGAGCGCATCGAGGACGAGCGACTCGCCGCGAAGGAAGAGCTCGAGCGCATCCGCACGACGCTGGGCGAAATCGAAACCCAGGCCCGGCGCGCGCGCACGGAACTCGCCGCCGCGCAGACCGAGGCGGCGCGTCTCGACGAGCAGATCCGTCGCATCGACGAGCAGCAGTCCGGCCGCGAAAACGAGATCGCGGCGGCACGGCGCGACCTGGAAATTCAGAACGGCGATCTCGCCGCCGCGCGCGATGAACTCGGCGGTCTCGAACGCGCCCTCATCGACGGCTCGAGCGCGCTCGATGAACTTCAGAGCCAGGTCACGTCGCTGACGGCCGAGCTCGCGGGGCTGCGCGAGCGGCACCGCGCCGCCGCCGACCGCGAGACGCGCGCGCGGTGGGCGCTCACGCGAATCCGCGAAGACATGGAACGCCGGCAGGGTGCGGCGAAGCTGTCGTCGCAGAAGATCGCCGAATGCCGCGAAGCGGCCGGGCGCTACGAGACCTTGCTCGGCGATCTGGCGGCCGAGGCGGCGAACTGGAACGACACGATCGCCAAGATGCGCCAGGACCTCGACGCGATGGAGCAGGACCTCGCCGCGTCCGATGCGCGGCTGCGCGTTTTGCGTCGCGACGCCGACGCGCTCGCGCAGGAACTGTCGCGGCAGGAAGTCGCGGGGCTCGAATGCAAGATGCGCATGGAGCACCTCGCCGGCCGCCTGATGGACAAGTACGGCATGACCGTCGATCAGATCCCGCCCGAGTACGGCACCGACGAGACGGTGGACCCGGCGGTGCTGGCCGAGCGGCGGCGCGAGCTGTCGGAACTCCTCGCCGGCATGGGCGACGTGAATCTCGCCGCGATCGAGGAATACGAGGAAGAATCCAAGCGCCTCGAATTCTACACGACGCAAAAGGCCGATCTCGAAGCGGCCATCGCCGATCTCGAAAAAGCCATCGCGAAGATCAACAAGGAATCTCGGGTGCGTTTCCTGCAGACATTCGAGTTGGTTTCGCAGCGGTTCGCCGAGGTCATCCCGATGCTCTTCGGCGGCGGTCAGGCGAAGATGGAGCTCACCGATGCCGAGAATCCGCTGGAGTCGGGCATCGAGATCTCCATCCGCCCGCCGGGCAAGAAGCTGACGAACCTGAACCTGCTGTCGGGCGGCGAGAAGGCCCTGTCATCGATCGGCTTGATCTTCTCGATCTTCCTCATCAAGCCGAGCCCGTTCTGCCTGCTCGACGAGGTGGACGCGCCGCTCGACGACGCCAACATCGATCGCTTCAACGACCTGATCAAACTGATCCGCGCGCACAGCCAGGTCATCCTGATCACGCACAACAAGCGCACCATGAAGACGGCCGAGACCATCTACGGCGTTTCCATGCAGGAGCCCGGTGTTTCGCAGATCGTCAGCGTGCGTTTCGAGGACGAGGACGACGAGCCGCGAGCGGCGCGCAAGCGCCCCGCCGCGGACGAAGCCGTCATACACTGATTGGTCCGATCCGGAGGTCCCGGATCGTTGCGTTCTTTCGAACGGGCCCGCAAGGGCCACCTGATCTTTTTCATGCAATCCAGATCGAACAGGCGGCCCGGGAACCCCCCTCCCCTCCCCCAAGACGCGTTGCTCTAACCCCTCTCCCGGCCGCCTTTCCCTTTTCCGAAGACCGCTTCACGGAAGCGGTTCCCAAATTCCTCAGATCGAGAATGCACGAACGCCCCTCCCGTTTGGCCGAGAAGGGCGTTGCACATGCAGTTTCCATTATCGAAGGTGTTTTAGAGCCTACCGGGTCATGTGGCACAGCCGCCCTCGGCTGTGCGTTGTCCGCGCACAGCCGAGGGCGGCTGTGCCACATGCGGGATTGTCGTGCGATTTCAGAACAGTTCGGTCGCGGAGAAGAAGAACGCAATTTCGCGCGCGGCGTTTTCCGTCGAGTCGGAGCCGTGCACCGCGTTCGCCGTGTGCGATTCGGCGTAGAGCTTGCGGATCGTGCCCTCGGCGGCCTGCGCGGGGTTGGTCGCGCCCATGATCTCGCGCCAGCGCGCGATGGCGTTTTCGCCCTCGAAGGCGACCACGACCGTCGGCCCGCCCGACATGGACTCGACGAGCTCGGGGTAGAAGGGCCGTTCCTTGTGAACCTCGTAAAACGCGCGCGCGTCGGCCACCGTGAGTTGCCCCAAACGCAGCCCCACGATACGCAGCCCCGCGTCGGTTGCGTGCGCCAAAATCTTGCCCACGTAGTTGTTCTTCACGGCATCGGGTTTCACGATGCCCAGGGTGCGTTCGACGGCCATGACATCCTCCCCATCGGGTTCAAAAAAGCACGCGCCTTATAGGGGAATCGCCGCGGCGAGGCAAGGAGGGGAGGGTTTTCAGTGTTTGGAAATTGGGTGTTGAGCAAAAAAACGAACCCGGAAACGCGGCGTTTCCGGGTTCGAGATTCTGGAGGACGGGACGTTGGTTGTCGGACCCGTTCGAGCCGTGAGACGGCCCCTAAAACCGGTGCACTACTCGAACAGGCCGTCGTACAGGACGGAGGACAGATACCGCTCGCCCGAGTCGGGCAGAACGGTCACAATCGTCTTGCCTTCGAATTCCGGCAGCTTCGCGAGACGGATGGCCACCGCCGCCGCCGCGCCGCACGAGATGCCCGCGAGGATGCCTTCCTCGGCGGAGAGGCGCCGCGCGTACTGGATGGCCTCTTCGTTCGTCACCGTCTCGACGCGGTCCACGACGGACAGGTCGAGCACATCGGGCACGAACCCCGCGCCGATGCCCTGGATCTTGTGCGGACCGGGCTTGAGGTCCTCACCCGCGCGCTTCTGCGTGATGACCGGAGAGTCAGCCGGCTCGATGGCGACGGAGACGATCTTCTTGCCCTTGGTGTTCTTGATGAAGCGCGAAACGCCCGTGATGGTGCCGCC
>JADLEX010000141.1 GCA_020845895.1 Deltaproteobacteria bacterium
GTCGAGATCAAGGGCACGCGGGATGGGGAGGACGTGGGCGGCGCGGGGTTCGTGGAGCTGTCGGGTTACGCGGGGCGGCCGGCGTTCTGGTGGCTTTTTCCCGACATGTGGGACTGAAACCGGCGCCTCGTCAGAACGCCGTGCCCGCCTGAACGAGACCGGTCATGTCGAGCGTGATGCGGTACACGTCTTCCGGTTCGGGGATCTCGCGTTTTTCGAGCTGCAAGCCGAGGCTCCAACAGTTTTGCAGGCTGTTGAACTGAATGCCATAGATGCGCTCGATGAACGTGTCGTCGAGAAAACTGTAGCGGCCCAGATACGAAAACGTCAGGAAGTCGAGCAGCGTGTATCGGCCGATCGCCGAAAGGTAGTCGATGTTCACGAACTGCAGGTTGAATTCCTCGTCGTCCTCGAGCTGATAGCGGTACTCGACGCCGATCGTGTCGTCGTTGACCGAACCCAGCGCGCCCAGCACATTGAAATTCGAAACACGATCCGAATACGTGTCGTAGTCGAGGCGCGAACGCACCACGACTTTGTTCAGCCACATGCCGAAGGTGGCCGTCGATTCCAGATCGCCGCGGATCGGCCCGAAGGGCTCGCGGTCCTCGTTCTCCGGCATCGTCTCGCGCTGCGATTCGTAAATGTCGAAACTCTGCGAGATGCGCAGGTCCGCGAGTTTGACCGTCATACGGTTCTTGCCGCGCCACGGCAGAACGCGCAGCCACGCGCGGTTGGCGAGGTAGTACGTGACGGAGTTTTCGCGGGAGATGCGGTCCTCTCCATCGATGATCGGCAGCTCGTCCTGTTCCGCGGGCGGCGTGTAAGCGTACTCAACGCCCGGCTCGAGCGTATGCTTGAATCCCTTGAGGATCGGCCGGACGATCGGCCAGACGCGCTCCGTCCGGGTGAACAGGTGCGCGCGCGCGGTGTAGAGGTGCCGCGCCTCGTAGCGCTCCTCGCGCGGTCGGTCGGGCAGTTCGTAAAACGTCTCGCGCCACTCGACGGACGGCGTGAGAAACGCGTACCGGTCGAAGCTGATCGGCACGAAGACCTCGGGAAGAACGTCCAGGCGTTTCGCGGCGGTGCCGTACCAAAACGAGCGCGTCAGATCCGCCTCGGTCTCGATCTCGCGCTCCGCGGGCAGCACCTTCGGACGATAGAAGTTCGTGAGCAGCGTGCCCGCGCGAAATCCGACCGGCAGCGGACCGATACGCCGCGAGAGAGCGTCGAATCCGACCTCGGGCAGTTTCTGCCACGTGTAGCTGTTGTCCTCGTTGTCGAGGCTGTCGAAGTACTCGAAATTCAGGTTCGCGCTGTAGTTCTGCCACAGGTTGTTGAAGATCGTGTTGCTGCGCAGGAAGCGGTCGTAGCGCGCGGTGATGTCGGTCGGGAAGTCGATCACGTAGTCCTTGTCCGAGACGAGGTTCGTGTTGTTGCGCAGGTAGAGCCGCCGGGCCACGTTCTGGTTGTGCTCGTACGCGATCGCCCATCGGTCGTCGCCGTACTTCTGGTCGTCGATGAAATCGAGATCGAACTGCCCCTGGGTTGAGCGCGAGAGCGCGTAACGGTACTCGAAGCCCTCCTTGACGCCGCGTTTTTCGTAAACGTCCGTGTAGAACGTCGCATCCATGTTGTCGCTGATCGCCCAGAAAAACGGCACGCCGAAGTGGTAGCCGTCGTCGCTCGACCATCCGAAGCGCGGCGACAAAAATCCCGTCTGCCGCGTGATCTTCGCCGGCACGACACCGAATGGCACGTAGGCCACCGGAAGCCCCGCGGTATAGACGCGCCCGCGCCGCACCAGCGCGTAGCCGTCGAGCGTCACGTCGATCTGGTCGGCCTCGATGAACCAGTCGGCCTCGTCATTGCCGCAGTCGCAGGTCGAATACCACCCGTTCGTGATGAGAAAGTGGTTGGGGCCGACCTTCTCGATCTTCTCGCCGCGCAGGTAGTAGTTCACCTCCCCCACGCGGGCCACGAGATCGCCCTGAACGATCACGCCGCGCTGCGTGTTGAAGTTGATGTGAATCGTCGGCGAGCGGATCTCACCCTCGCGGTTGCCGAGCGACACGTCGCCGTCGGCCGACAGCGACATTTCCTTCATGTCCACCAGCAGCCGCTCGGCGCGCAGAAACATCTCGCCCTGCCGCAACTCGACGCGTCCTTCGGCGCGGTACGCGTCGCGATCGGCGTCGTAGGTGACCTTGTCGGCCGTCAGAACGACGGGCTCTTCGCTTCCGAGAAATCGGTCGAGATAGGGAGTTTGGGCCCGGCCCCGGGTCGCCCCGACCGTCAGAAGGATCGCGACGAGAACCGGTACGGTCGCGGCGTGCGCCGCGCCCGTCGGGCGGCGGCTCATGCGTCGGGTCCGAGGACCGCCTCTCGTATGGCGCCCACGAGGTAGAGCGACCCGGTGACGACGACTGTTCCGGTCTTTCCGGCCAGCCGGCGAGCCAGTCCGAGGGCTTCCAGGGGATCGGGCACCGCGTGAATCCTCGTGAATTTGTCCTTGGCGAGCCCCGCAAGTTCGGTGGCGTCCATCGAACGGTCGTTGGGCACGTTCGTCACCACGATCGTGTCGGAACACGGGGCGACCACGTCGAGAAATCCGTTGATGTCCTTGTCCGACATGATCGCGACCACCGGAATGATCGGGGTGGCGACGCGCAGGCGCTTGAGCGTATCGACCAGCGCCGCGCCGGCGGACGGGTTGTGCGCGCCGTCGAGGATCACGCGCGGGTTGCGGGCGATCGTCTCGAATCGGCCGGGCCACTTGACCTTGCCCAGACCGCGACGGATGGCGTCGGCCGAAATCCGGAAACCGCAGTCGCGAAGTTCAAGACTCGACACGGCGGCGAGCGCCGCGTTGCGGATCTGGTGGCGGCCCGGCAGCGGCGAACGCAGTCCCCAAAGCCCCGTGCCGTACCACGACAGGTCAAAGGTCCGTCCGTCGGGATGGATCTTCGCAATGTCCTCGATGATCGTCAGCGGAGCCCCGACGCGGCCGGCCACGCGACGCAGCGACTCGAGCACCTCGCCCGGGCCATCGAGCGCGATGCCGGGCACGCCTTCGCGGAAGATTCCGGCTTTTTCGCGGGCGATCTCTTCGAGCGATTTGCCCAGATGCTGGTCGTGATCGTGGTCGATCTGCGTGACGACCGACAGTACGGGTTCGATCACGTTCGTGGCGTCGAGGCGGCCGCCCATGCCGACTTCCATCACCACGACCTCGCAGTTGTTCTCGGCGAAGTGCAGGCACGCAAGAGCGGTCGCAAACTCGAAGAACGTCACCGGCATGCCCTGCGCGCTGTCGCCGCCGGATTGGATCGTCTCGAGTTCGCGCCAGATGCGGTCCGAATGCCGGAGCAGGTCCTTTTGCGGAATCTCCGCGCCGTTCACGCGGATGCGTTCGGTGAAACGAATCAGGTGCGGCGAGGTGAACGTGCCGACCCGGTGCTCGCTCTCCTGCAGGATCGCGGAGAGGCTGGCCGTGACAATGCCCTTGCCATTGGTGCCGGCCACGAGAACCGTCTCGAAATTCTCCTGCGGGTTCCCCAGGCGGGAAAGCAGGCGACGGATATTCGAAAGGCCTAGCTTGACGCCGAAGAGCTGCAGATCATAGATCCGGCGCATGGCCTCGTTATATGCAGCGGATTTCCGTCCCACGGTGCGTCCTCTCAATCCTCAAATCAGGCAAATGGCATTCCCGATCGCGCCGTTCGATGCCGAAAGACACGACCCCCGTCCGGCGACCAAATGCGCTGCGCCGGCTGTTAAAGACCGCGAGATCGCCCCCGAGGTTCCAAGGGCGGCCGCGGACGGCCTCGCTCTCGTTGATTCGATCCGCCGTCAGCCAATCCCCCGAGGACTCTTGCGAGTCCTCGGAAATCCCCCGGATTGGCCGCGGAAATATACGGTAGGCCAGCGAATTATTCAAGAAAAATTTTCATGTTTTCGGGGCGTTCCGCGTCTCCGGGGGGCGAAACGTGGAAACGTAATTTCCATTACGCAGTTAAAAGGGCGAATGGACCCGCGAATCCGACGGTCAACCCTTCGCCGCAGCCGCCTTCCGGGCTTTATCGTCGCCGTAGCCGGTCACCACGTAAGTGCCGCTTCGGGCGTCTTTCGTGATGTTGATGAGGTGGTCCTTCGCCGCGTCTTCCAGAAGCTCCGAAAACGACCCGAAACCGTGGTAACTCTCGGAAAACTGGGGGCGTTTTCGTTTCATCGTCTGCTTGACGAGACTCGCCCACAGGATTTCCTTGTCCTCTCGCAGCAGCGCCTCGATCGCCTCGAGCAGAAGCTCATAAGCCTCGCGGCGCGTGCTGGGGACTTGCCGTTCGATCGTGGGGACGTGTTTCGTCCGCTCCAGGTCCTCGTAATAAATGAACTCGTCGCAGTTGCGCACGAGCAGCTCGCTCGTCGAGTCCTTGAGCCCCATCCCGATGACGTGCTTGCCGTTCTCCTTCAGCTTCGAGATCAGCGGCGAGAAGTCGGAATCGCCCGACAGGATGACGAACGTGTCAATGTGCTCCTTCGAATAGCTCAGATCCATCGCGTCCACGACCATACGGATATCCGCCGAGTTCTTCCCGGTCATGGCCCGTTTCGGGATCTCGACCAGTTCGATCGCGCGCTCGTGCAGTTCCCGTTTGTAGTCGGCGTAACGTGCCCAGTCGGCGTACGACTTCTTGACGATGATCTTGCCTTTTTCGACGAGCCGGTCGAGCACGAGCGAGATCTCGAAACGCTTTTTGATGTCCTTGATGCCCAGCGCGATATTCTCGAAGTCGATGAATACCGCGATCGTGTGGTCGGGTGTTGTCGTCAATTCCTCTCTCCCGCGTCCCGTTTGGGCGCGCGCCTCGCGCCGGTTAGAAAATGTCGTCCATCGCGGCGTGGTGGTCCGCCTCGATCGCCCGTGCCCGGGCGTGCGTCTCGACGAGAACCTGCGTCGCGAAAAATCCCGCGACCGCGGTCTTGCCTGTCAGATAGCGTCCGTGTTCGTCGGCGCGCGCCTGGGGCGTCATCGCCGCGAGTCGGTCCTGCGCGATCTTCGCCTGATTCACGAGCAGATGCGCGACGCACACCTGCCCCATCATGAACAGCACGTCGCCCGCGTGCAACAACGGTCTGTATCCCCGCTCCGCCTCCGTCCGGCCGAGCGATTCCACCGTGGAGACGAGCGCCCGGCGCGCATCTTCGACGAGACGGGCAAATTCGCCGAGGGTTTCGTGCGTCGCCAGCGAGCTCATGTCGGACTGGATGCGTTCCATGTATCCCGCGAAGATCTTTCCGCCCGCGAGCGGCACCTTGCGCGTCACGAAGTCGTTGGCCTGAATCGCGTTGGTGCCTTCGTAGATCGAGGCGATCTTGGCGTCGCGGCAGTGCTGTTCGGCGTCGTATTCCGACGTGTAGCCGTATCCGCCGAGGCACTGGATCGCTTCGACGGTGCACGCGAATCCGCGATCCGATCCGTAGGCTTTGCAGACCGGCGTGAGCAGCTCGACGAAACCGCCGTACAGGACGCGCTCGGCGTCGCTCATCGCGGCATACGACATGTCGGTGAAGTACGAAGACGTGAGCAGCAGGGCGCGCAGACCTTCGACGTGCGCGCGCTGCCACATCAGGCTGCGGCGGACATCGGGGTGCTCGATGATCGGCACGTTCGGCGCGTCCTTGTCCTTGAGCCGCGCCCAGTTGGGGCTTTGCACGCGCTCCTTCGTGTAGTCGAGCGCGTACAGGTACGCCGCCGACGCGAGCGACAAACCCTGCGTTCCGACCGCGATGCGCTCCTCGTTCATCATGCGGAACATGTAAACGAGTCCCTTGTTCTCCTCGCCCACGAGGATGCCCTCGCATGATCCGTTGTCGCCGAACGTGAGCTGGCTGGTGGCGCTCGCCTTGATGCCCATCTTGTGCTCGATGCGCGTGCAATGGACATCGTTGTGCGCGCCCATCGAGCCGTCGCCGTTCACGCGGAACTTGGGAACGACGAACAGGCTGATGCCCCGCGTCCCGGACGGCGCCCCCGGGGTCTTGGCGAGCACGAGGTGGATGATGTTTTCCGTCAGGTCGTGATCGCCCATCGTGATGAAGATCTTTTCGCCGGTGATGTGGTACCGGTCCTTCGTGCCTTCGATCTTCACCGCGGTCGAGCGGATCGAACCGAGCGCAGATCCCGCGCCGGGCTCGGTCAGGCACATCGTGGCACCCCACTGGCCCGAGTAAATCTTTTCGAGGAACAGCGCGCGCGACTCGTCCGAACCGTGATGCTCGATGACGCCGGCGGCCGCGGACGAGAGCCCCCCGGTGAGCCACAGGGCCGTATTGGCCGAGAAGAACAGGTCGTCCACGGCGACCTTGAGCGTGATCGGCAGCGCCTGCCCGCCCCACGCCGTTCCGCCGACCAGTCCGCACCAACCGCCTTCGGAGATCTTTCGCCACGCCTCGACGCACCCCGGCGGCATCGTCACCGCGCCGTCGGCATGGCGCGCGCCGACCTCGTCGCCGATCTTGTTGATCGGCGCGAGAACCCCGGCGGCGAACTTGTCGGCCTCGGCGAGGATCATCTTCGCCAGATCGGCGGAAAAGTCGGCGTAGCGGTCCGTGGCGGTGAGACTCGCGAGATCGAGCTGCTCGAACAGGACGAATTCGACATCACGCAGGTAGGTGCGAAACGGCATCGGGCTTCTCCCCAAAGATTCGCCGGCCCGGCGAAAACCATCACATGATACGCGCGATACCGCGCGAAGGCGGCACACTCAAACACGAAAAGCCGCCACGATTCAAGGCCAGGGCGGACCGCCGGAACCCTCCCCGTGGGCTTGGACGGGGGAATCGCCGGACCCCGGGGCCGAGTGGGCGCACGTCAGTCGGGTTTTGCTTTTTCTCCGCGATTCGGTTAGCGTGCGTGTGATTTCCGCGAATAGTTGTTTGACGGACCGTCCAGTCGAATCCAACCGCACAGGAGGAGAGCGATGAGAGTCATGAAGTACGTCGTTTTGGCGATTTTGGCCGCCGCGTTGCTGGTGGGCTGCGGAGCGAAACCCGCGAGCATCGATGTCGAGCCCGGTTCGGTGACGCTCAAGTCGGCCGGGGCGACGCACACCCTGACGGCAACCGTGAAGGACGCGAAGGGGCAGGCGATCGAGAAGCACGAGCCGATCGTGTGGTCCAGTTCGGACGCCGAGGTGGCCGAAGTCAGTGCGACCGGCGTGGTGAAGGCGAAGTCGTCGGGCAAGGCGGATGTGACCGCCGCGGCCGGCGAGGTGACCGCCACGATCAACGTGACCGTTCGCATCATCGCCGAGGTCGACGTGCACCCCGGCAAGGCAATCCTCGAAGTGGGCGATTCCAAGAACTTCGACGCGACGGTGAAAGACGACAAGGGCAAGGTCATCACCGGCGAAAAGGTGAAGTGGTCGATCGGCGACGGTTCCGTCGCGTCGGTCAACGACAGCGGCGTCGTCAAGGGCAAGTCCAAGGGTGACACCACCGTTCGCGCGTCGGTCGAATCCGTTTCGGGCAAGGCCGAAGTGACCGTGAAGGACAAGGACGCCAAGACGATCGAGCTGAAGGATGACGTCAAGGACAAGAAGCTCGACAAGGGCGGCAAGGACAAGAAAGAGCTCAAGCCGAAGCTGAAGGAAGGCGCCGGCGACAAGAAGCTCAAGAAGTAACTCGTCCGCGAATCGAACTTGAAACGGGAGGGCCTCCGGCTCTCCCGTTTTTTTGTACGCTGACCGAAGATGGCTCGACTCATCGCGGAGGTTTCGCATGGGCAACCGAACGCGCGTGTGGGAAATTGTCGAAGTGTCCGGTGAGCGCGACAGCACGGCGCGAATCTTCGACGCGGCGATTCTGTCGCTCATCCTCCTGAATATCACCGCCGTGATTCTTGAAACCGTCGAGTCCGTTTACAGCGTTTCCCCGCGCTTTTTTCGGATCTTTGAGTGGGTTTCCGTTCTCGCTTTTACGATCGAGTATCTCGCCCGGCTTTGGTCTTGTACGGCAGATCCCCGATTCGCGACCCCTGTCACCGGTCGATTGCGTTTCATGTTTCGCCCCATGATGATCGTGGATCTGGTCGCGATCGTCCCGTTTTTCCTGGCGTCGTACGGCTACCTGCGCGTCGTTCGCGTGTTTCGCCTGCTTCGGCTTTTCCGAATTCTCAAAGTCGCCCGCTATTCGCTTGCGGTCCGAACAATGGGACGCGTTGTCCGGGCCAAACGGGAAGAATTGCTCGTCGCAGTATTCGTTTTGACCATGCTGCTCGTTGTGGCGGCTGCGTTGATCTACACAACGGAGCACGAAGCTCAACCCATTGCTTTTTCCAGCATTCCCGACGCCATGTGGTGGGCGGTCGCAACGCTCACGACGATCGGGTATGGAGACGTTCGGCCAGTGACGGCTGCCGGGAAGCTGATCGCCTCGTTCGTCGCCATTATGGGGATCGCCCTCTTTGCACTTCCCGCCGGGATCCTTGCTTCTGGATTCATGGAAGAGATGGCCTCAAAGAAGACCGTCATCTGTCCGCATTGCGGGAAAGAACATTCATGAGTCGAACCTCGGATCCGGCAACAAAGCCTATTTCGGCAAGACGATCGCTTCACGCAGTCGCTCGACCTCGGCGGTGAATTCACTCGCCCATTGAACCTCGCGCGACGCAAGGGCGGCCGGGTCGATGTCGCCGTAGCTGCGCGCGAGCAACCACGGCAGCCGTCGCGAGGCGGTTTCGAGCGCCGTGAACAAGCGTTCGAGCGCGCTCGAATCGACGGCGGAAATGTCGAGCAACGATGTTCCCAGAAGTCCCGATGGATCGTTGTCGCGAAGTTCCCGGCGTTGCTCACGCACGAGCATTCCGTCGGCCAGGGCGATGAGACGTTCGTGCAGTTCGACCCGCGTCCGAAGCCGTCCGTCCTCGCGTCTCACGCGGATCGCGGCGACCTCGACGATGAACGCGTAATCCACATCGAAATTGCGGCGGACCCGAAGAAGGTCGAGGGTGTGGCAAACCGTCGCCGTGTCGTTTCCCCGGGGTGTCGGGGTGAAAAGCGTCCGCGAATCGGGTTCGACACGCCTGGGTAAACCCTTGCGCGCGACGACCGGTCGCGTCGGTTCGTCGAGGTAACGCAGCCCGCTCAGCGACTCCATCTCGTGCCACGGCTTCTCGATCCGGTCCTGCTCGGCCAGGCAGTCGGCCAGATCTCGCTCCGCGAGATACTCGCCGCCCGGTGCGGATGCGTGCAGGCGCAACTTGGGTTCGAGTGCGCGCCAGCCCTCCAGCACGTTGCGCGCCAGTTGCAATTCGAACGCGTGCGGCCAGCGGATGGGAACGGATTCGCCCTCGACGTTGTCTTCCACCCCGTTGGTATCGACACGCTCATGGGTGACACTGTCGGGAAGCAGAACCATGATGACGCTGCGTTCGGCTTCGCGAAAAGCCAGCAGGTGCCGCTCGGTGTCGAACTCCACGATGGTGACGCAGCCGGTGAGCCCAATCACGCACCCGACCGCGAGGACGAGGCACGACGCGAAACCAGCGAGTCGCGACGAATGGCACGCGGCGCTGGGGGATCGCGAGTTCGTCCCATGAAATGCGATATCGGGCATATTCTCCCCGCGGGGCGGACCCCGCTCGACGTTGCCTCCCGCCGGAGCTTGTGACATTTTAGCCTGCGCCGGGCGCAGGTCCACACGTCTTTCCCCGAGGTCGCCATGACACGGAAAAAACTTTTCGGCATCGTCGTTCTTGCCGCACTGTTCGCCCTTTCCTCTCCGGTCGCCGCCGAGATGCTCACCCTGGAAAGCGCTGTCTCGATCGCGCTTGAAAATAACCGCTCGCTCGCCGCCGCGGGTCTGGAGGCGCAGGGGGCGGGCTATGGTCAGGCGAAGAGCATCAGCGGCTATCTGCCGAAAGTCTACTTCAATTCGTCGGTCACACGGATGGACCCCGACACCTTCGACCGAATGGAGCAGTCCGACGAACGGCAGCGTCAGTTCTTCGAGTCGATGGGCATCGACACGTCGCAGATGGAGCCGAGCGTCTTTGAGACGACTTATCAATCCTCGGTTCAGGTGCGTCAGCCGATCTTCAACGGCGGTAAGGAGATTGTCGGGATCCAGTCGGCGACCGTGCAGAAACGCCAGAAACGTTTCGCCGAGGAGGACGTGCACGCGTCGACCGCCAACGACGTGAAGAAGGCGTTTTTCGAGGCGCAGAAGGCCGCCGCGCTCGAGCGCACGCAGCAGGAAGCGGTGGCCCTCGCCCAGGAAACGCTCAAGCTCACCAAGGCGCGTTTCGAGGTGGGACAGGTGAGCCGCGCCGAGGTGCTGCGTTGGGAGAGTCAGGCGGCCTCCGCCGAGGGAGGGCTGATTCAGGCCAAAAACGGGGTGCGTCTCGCGCGACTGAACCTGAATGGGGTGATGGGCGTGGAACTCGACCGCGCTTGGGAGTATCCGGAAATCGTGATGGAACTCGACGCCGCGTCTCTGGCAAAGGGTCAGGAGATCGGCGCGATGCCGCCGGCAAAATCCGAGGACATCGCGGCGCACCCCAGCATGAAAAACGTCGATGCGTCGCTGGACCTGTCGAAGACCGCACGCAACTACGAGGTGACGAACGTCCTGCCGAACCTGAACTTCATCTACAACTACGCGTGGGAGGACAACGACACGCTCGAACTCGACGGCGACGACGGCTGGACGGCGACGGTCGCGCTCGAACTCCCGCTCTTCCAGAGCCTCGGCGGCGCGTTCGGCATCGCGCAGGCGCATAGGAACCTGCTGGCGGCCCAAAAACGGCAGGACGACGCACGGCGCGGATTCATCCAGCGCATGAACGCGGCGCAGCTCAACATGGCGTCGGCGATTCAGCGTGTTGAAGCCGCGCGAAAGAATCTGAGCTTCGCCGAGGAGACGTACAAGATTGTGCAGTCGCGGCTCGAACTCGGCGCGGCGTCGAATATCGACCTGCTCGACGCGCAGGCCAACTACATCAGCGCCAAAAGCGGTTTGGTGGATGCCGTGGCCGATTTCCGCATCGCCGAATCGGAGTGGGATTACCTGACGGCCCCGCAATGACCTTCCGCGTGCCGTCCGTCATGGGCACCGGATCGGGACTGGTCTAGAATCGATCCGTCATCGAAATCGCGAGGTGCGCGTGGACGTCGGATTTATCGGTCTCGGCAAGATGGGCCTCAACATGGTGCGTCGCCTTCGGCGGGACGAGCACCGCATCGTCGCGTTCGATCGCAGCGCGGAGGCGACGCACGCCGCGACCGAGGCCGGCGCGACCGCCGCGTCATCGGTCGCCGACGTGGTTACGAAACTCGACGCGCCGCGCGCGGTGTGGCTCATGCTCCCCGCGGGCGAGATCACGCAGGCGGTCATCGACGAGGTCTCGACGCACCTCGCACCCGGCGACATCCTGATCGACGGCGGCAACACGCGCTTTCACGACACGATCGCCCGTTACGAGGCGGCGAAAACGCGCGGCATCCGTTTCGTGGACGTCGGCACCAGCGGAGGCATCTGGGGGCTGCGCGAGGGTTACTGCCTCATGGTCGGCGGCGATCGCGACGCCTTCGACCACATCGAACCGCTCCTGCGCACGCTCGCGCCGCCCGAGGGCTGTTTGTATTGCGGCGCCGCGGGCGCGGGGCACTACGTGAAGATGGTGCACAACGGCATCGAATACGGGATGCTGCAGGCCTACGCCGAGGGCTTCGAGATTCTCGAGGCGTCACGATACGATCTCGATCTTCGCGCGGTTTCGGCGCTGTGGAATCGCGGCAGCGTGGTGCGTTCGTGGCTGCTGGAGATGTGCGAACGCGCGTTCGAGAGTGACCCGCATCTCGAGGCGATCGGCGATCACGTCGCCGACTCGGGCGAAGGGCGATGGACCGTGCAGGAGGCGATGGATCTCGACGTTCCCGCGCCGGTCATCACGCTCTCGCTGCTCGCGCGGTTCCGGTCACGGCAGGACGAATCCTTCGGCGCGAAGGTGATCGCCGCGTTGCGCAACGAATTCGGCGGTCACGCCACCCGAAAGAAAGCATGAGGACGGACGCATGAGCGCGAACCTCGGCCGTGTGTACAGCGTCCCCTCGCCGACGGGCCAAGGCACCGTCAGCGCGCGCCCCGTCGTTTTCGTCATCCTCGGCGGTACGGGCGATCTGGCGCGGCGCAAGCTCGTCCCCGCGATCTTCGAGATCGTGCGTCAGGGGCTGATCCCGCAGCCGGTTCACATCGTCGGCGCGGCGGGGTCGGATCTCACGCACGAGGAGTTTCGCGGTCGCGTGGCCGAGGCCGTGCGCGAGTTCGCGCGCGTCAAACCCGGGTCCGACGCGGAACTCGTCGAGTTCCTCTCCCACGTATTCTATCAATCTGTGAAGTTTCAGGACGCCGGGTCATTTCGTGAACTGAAGTTGCTGCTCGACGAACTCGAACGGGGCGGCGCGTCGCCGCACCGCATTTTCTACCTGGCCACGCCGCCGAGCGCATACGGCCCCATCGTTCAAAATCTTCAGGCCGTCGGTCTGGCCGACCGGCGGGACGATCTCTGGCCGCGCGTGGTGATCGAAAAACCGTTCGGCCGCGATCTGCCGTCGGCGCTCGAACTCAATCAGGTCGTCCTGTCGGTCTTCGACGAACATCAGGTCTACCGAATCGACCACTATCTCGGGAAAGAGACCGTTCAGAACATCATGGTGTTTCGCTTTGCGAACGGCATCTTTGAGCCGACGTGGAATCGGCGATACATCGATCACGTGCAGATCACCGTCGCCGAGGAAATCGGCATCGGTTCGCGCGGACGGTATTACGAAGAAGCCGGCGTGATCCGCGACATGGTGCAGAACCACATGCTCCAGATCCTGTCGATGATCGCGATGGAGCCGCCCACCTCGTTCCACGCCGACAGCATCCGCGACGAGCGCGTCAAGGTGCTCAAGTGCATCCGGCCCATCCCCGTCTCCGCGATCAACGAGCACGTCGTTCGCGCGCAGTACGGGTCGGGCCTCGCGAAGGGCTCGAAGGTGTGGGCCTATCGCGAGGAAGACAACGTCGCGGCCGAATCGATGACCGAAACCTACATCGCCATCAAGCTGTTCATCGAAAACTGGCGCTGGGCGGGCGTGCCGTTCTACCTGCGTTCGGGAAAGTATTTGCCCAAGCGCGTCACCGAGGTCGCAATTCAGTACCGCGGCGTGCCGCATATGCTGTTTCGCGATGTGTTGACCGACCCGCTGGAGCCCAGCGCGCTCATCCTGCGCATCCAACCCGACGAGGGCATCAGCCTCACGTTTTCGACCAAGCATCCCGGCATGTTGATGGACATCCGAAACCAGGCGATGGACTTCAATTACTACGAGGCGTATGGCGACAAGGCTCCCGACGCGTACGAGCGGTTGCTGCTCGACGTGGTCGTCGGAGACGGCACGCTCTTTCCGCGCACCGACGCGGTGGTGGCGTCCTGGAAATTCGTGGACCAGATCGTCGAGGGTTGGCGCGCGAGCCGCGTGCGCAACCTCCCGCAGTACGAACCCGGCTCGTGGGGACCGGTCGAGGCCGTCGAAATGATGGCGGCGGATCAACGCAAATGGCGTCGCCCGTAGAACTCGTGATCGGCGGACGATCGGCGCGCGTGTTCGAATCGTCCACCGTTCTCTCCGAGGCCGCCGCGAGGAGAATCGTCGACGTCGCGCGTGCGTGCGTCTCCGCGCGCGGACGATTCTGGTGGGCGCTCGCGGGGGGAACCACGCCGCGCGCGGTTTACGAGCGTCTCGCGCAGCCGCCCTTCGTATCCGACATGCCGTGGGCGGGCACCTTTGTGTTCTTCGGCGATGAGCGCGCCGTGCCCCTCGATCATCCCGACAGCAACTTCCGCATGGCGCGCGAGGCGATGCTCAGCCACGTTCCGATCCCCGCGGAGAACGTGTTTTCGGTCGTCAATCCGCACTTCGATGCCGACCGCGCGGCGGCGGATTACGAAGCGCGGATTCGCGCGGCGTGGGGCGATCGCGACGTTCCGGTCTTCGACCTCGTCCTCCTCGGGATTGGCGAGGACGGGCACACGGCGTCGTTGTTTCCGGAAACTGAGGCACTTTTGGAAACTCAACGACTCGTCATTCAGGGGCGAAAAGGAAACTCTCCGAGAGTTACATTTACATTTCCTCTCATCAACCAAGCGGCTCGGGTTTGGTTTTTCGTGACCGGCGAGTCGAAAGCCCCCGTAATCACGAGAATTTTTGCCGAAGAGCCGCCTGAACTGCCGGCGGCACGCGTTCGACCGACCTCCGGGGAGTGCCTTTGGTGGCTCGACCACGCCGCCGCCTCGACCATCAAATAACCTTACGTTCCGTTAGGGCAACATCTTTTTTCGATTGTGATCCGCAACCCGTTGCGACACGCGATTTCCTTGTCCCAAAATACGCCCCGTCAGCGTCTCATCGCCCCTTTCCGGCCGGATTTCTTTCAAGAACGGAGCGCACGGTGACCCGAAAATCAAGCCGAAAGTCACGTGAATCGACAGGGCAGCTTCGTCTTCCGTTCCCGGGCGAGACGACGAATGTCGCGCCGGGAAAACGAGGGCGCGCCGCCGCGCCGCGCAAGACTCCGACTCCGCGTGTCGCCGAAATGCTCGAGCCCGCGTCGAGCGATGCGCCCGATCTGGATCGCTTCTTTCGCCGCATCCTCGGTCGTCCCGTGACGATGACTTACACGCGCAACCGCCGCCAGCTCATTTCATTCCGCGACGAACGCGGGGGAACGCGCCGCGTACGCATCTCGGACGTCTTCGAAAAGGCCGGCCCCGACGTCTGGCGCGAGATCGCGTTCTGGATGCTCGACACGCATGCGCACAAAATGTTTTCGCCGGGCAGCCCCAGCAAGCGCTACCTCGATCGCGCCGAGGTGATTCGCACGTTGCAGGCGAGGCGACCGCGCCACACCGAACCGCCCGTCAAGGGCGCGTTCATCGACCTCCGGAAGATTTTCGACGATCTGAACTCGCGGTATTTCGACGATCGGTGCAACAGCCGCATCGGCTGGAAACGCGTCGCGGCGCGAAAGGGCACGCGCAGCGTCCAGCTCGGCACCTTTCACGCCGACGACAACACCATCCTGATTCATCCCGTGCTCGATACGAATCAGATCCCGCGCTACGTCGTCGAGGACACGGTCTATCACGAGATGGTGCACTGGAAGTTGCGCGGCCGGCACGACGCCGCGGGACGCCGCGAGATCCACTCACCCGCGTTCCACGAAGAGATGCGGCGATACCCCAAGCATATCGAGGCCGAGGTGTGGGTCGCCGAAAACATCCGCATGCTCATCCGCGCCAAGAATCGCATGATCGAGGAGCGGCGCAAGGCTCGACGAGCTCGCGAACAATCGCGATGATGGGCCGGGCCCTGCGCCCATGCTCATCTTCCGTACTCATCCAATGGGGTTCGCGATGTTCGGTCCTGCTCCCGAGCGCCTGATCGGCGACGACGGCGTTCCGTCCTTCGGCGTTTTCGGCGAAGCCATCCGCCACATCAATCTGAACGACTTCGATTACCGCCGCGTCGCGCCGTTTCCGTTCTCGCTCACGCCCGCGAGCGCGCGAATCGCCGTCAAGCGCTGGCAGTACCTCGGCGTTATCACGGACGACATCGCCGCCGGCCTCGCCGTGGCGGATGTCGGTTACGCGGCGAACGCCTTCGCCTACGTCGCCCTGCGCGGCGAGGCAAAGGTCCGAGAGTTCAGCTTTCTCGATCCCGCCGGCCGATGCAGCCGGTATTCGGCGTCGTCGGTCGAGGGCGTCACCGAGTACCTGCGTGGCAACGTCGAGATCCGGCTCGACAACCGCCTCGTCGACGGGCCGCGAAAGGCGGTACTGCGCGTACCGGGAGTGGAGCTCGACGCCGAGTTCGACGAGCGCGCCATCACACCGCTGTGCGCGGTGACGCAAAACGGCCTGCGGGGATTCAACTACTGCCACAAGGCCGCGGCGCTGCCTGTCTCAGGGCGGCTGCGCGTCGATGGGCGCGAGTTCGACCTGGGCGAGCGACGTGCGCTGGGCGTGATCGACTGGACCGCCGGCTGCGCGGCGCACTACACCTTTTGGAACTGGGCGTGTGGCTCGGGTTACCTGCCCGACGGACGTACGGTCGGCTGCAACTTCGTCTCCGGCATCAACGAGCGGGGTTTCACCGAAAACGTCTTCTGGGTCGGCGGAAAACCCGTCAAGGTCGATACCATGTTTTTCCAGTACGACCCCGCCGACGTGCTCAAGCCCTGGCGCATCACCAGCTCCGACGCCAGGGTCGACCTCGAGTTCATCCCCGAAAACGAGCGCGCCGAAAACCTGAACCTCGGCGTGATGATGTCGCGCTTCCACCAGCCATTCGGCGAGTTCCGGGGGACGTTCGTCATCGACGGCGCGAAGGCGCCCGTCACGATGCGCGGCTACGTGGAAGAGCACGAGGCGAAATGGTAGGGGCGCGATTCATCACGCCCCGCGCCCGAAATTTCAGGGCGTGATTCGTCACGCCTTGCGACGCACGCGCCGATCAGTCCTGCGACCACTCGCCCAGCGAATACGTGAACGCAATGACGGCGCCGAAGAGGCCGGCCACCACGGGCCGGCAGAGGATCCCTCAGGTGGAACCGGCTGCCTGCGCGAGAAAACTGACGCCGACGCCGATGGCGGCGCCGACAAGGACCTTCAGGGCGATCTTGAACACGACGGGACTCCGAACGAGGATGGCCGACCACTTGTCGGCTTGCACGCAGCCGCTATGCTGCGTCGGGACACGCAAATCATCTTAGGGAAGAAGGAGGCCGTCGTGAAGCGCGCAGCCGTGGCATTGGTCATGATCCTCGGGTGTTTTCTCGCTTCGAACGCCCTCGCGCAGGAAACCGCGCCGACATCGACCTCGGCCTTGCCCCCCTGGTGCGTGCTGGCGGTCCGCCCCGCGATGGGCGGCGGTGCGGGCTCCATGACGACCGAGTGGGACGTTTACGACGGCACGTTCAATTTCGAGGAGGCGGTGGAGATCGCTGGCGTGAGCCACGCCGCGCTCATCCCCGAGGTGTTCTTCATGCCGACCGCCGGGCGCGGTTTCACCATTTCCGCATCGTTGCCCTTCGGCGGAGGCAGCGGCACGGCGACCAGCGACAACATCTTTCTCGATTACGATTTCGCGTACCGTTTCGCCTTCCTCAACCTCGGCCTCGGTTACCAGTTCTATTTCGGCGCCGAGAAGCGGGCGAATCTGGCTCTCATGTCGCACCTGGGTTTCGGGCGAACGCAGTTCACCGTCGACTTCCCCGGCGACACGGCGACGTCGAAAGCCCTCGGCGGAGGCGACTTCGACATCTCGGTCGGCTCTTGGTATCGCTTTCGAAGCGGATTCACGCTTGGCGGATCGCTCGACTATTGGGTGATCACCTTCAGCGGCGACGCCGGCGACGAGGGCCCGATCGCGACCACCGTGAGCAACGGCGGCATGGGCGGCGTGCGCCTCAATGCTCTGATCGGCTACGGATTCGAATAGGACGCGATCCTTGCGATCGCATGGCCGCCGGCGAACCGTGGGGCTACGAGATCGGCCGCAAGGTTGCCGCGAAAATGCAGCAGGAAGGATACGAAATCGAATAGGTTCGGCGTTCGCGACGACAACTCCCGCGAGCCGCGGTCGCATCGTACCGAGTGCGCCGACTTCCGTCGCCCAGCCCCCTTTTTCGTTGACCCGCGCCGAAGCCGCGTGATAGACAACGGGCGGGTTCCCGAAATTTTCCAATCATCCGTTTCCAAGTTCGCCGGCGTTCGCGCCGCGCAAAGGAGGTCTTCGCCGTGAAACACGAAGTGCGTCACGGACCGTCCTTCTCGAGCCTGTTTCTGACGCTCGAAGGGGGGGAGCAGGTCCGCACCGAGGCCGGGGCCATGGTGGGGATGTCGCCGAATTTCGACATTTCCACGAAGGCCTACGGCGGATTCTTCAAGGCGCTGATCCGCCGGCTGCTGGGCGGAGAAAGCGTATTCCAGAACACGTACACCGCGAAGGATGCGGGCAGCGAACTCATCCTCTCCCCCACGGTGCCCGGCGAGATCCTGCACCGCAAGATCGAGAAGGGCAAATCGTTCGTGATGCAGGGCTCGGCGTTTCTCGCGAGTTCGCCGTCGGTGGAACTCAAGACGAAATACGGCGGCGTGTCGTCGATGATGTCGGGCGAGGGGCTCTTCCTGCTCGAAATCAAGGGCGAAGGCGACCTGTGGTACAACAGCTACGGCAAGATCATCGAGATCGACGTGCAGGGCGGCTACGTGGTCGATACGGGCCACATCGTCGCGTTCGAGGACACACTGAAATTCAAGGTCAAGCGCGTGGGCGGGCTCAAGTCCACGCTGCTGTCGGGTGAGGGCTTCGTCGCCGAATTCTCCGGCAACGGCAAGCTCTACATCCAAAGTCGAACCGTCTCCTCGCTCATCGGCTGGCTCACGCCGATGCTGCCGATGCGATAAGGGAGGGCGATCATGAATATCGAAATCCTGTCCCGCCCCTCTTACGCCATGGCGAAGGTCGAACTCGCCGCGGGCGAGTGCGTGCGCAGCGAGGGCGGCGCGATGGTGTCCATGAGCCCGGGCCTTACGGTCACCACCGACACGTTCTCCAAGGGCGGCGCGGGCGGCCTGCTCCAGGCGGCCAAGCGGCTGCTCGCCGGAGAGAGCGTGTTCATCAACAAGTTCACGGCGAACCAAGCCGGTCACGTGTGCTTCGCGCCCACGCTGGTCGGCGACATCGAGCACCTGAAACTCGATGGCACGAAAAACATGATCGTGCAGTCTTCGAGCTTCCTCGCCTGCTCGGACGGGATGACCATGGACACGCAGTTCGGCGGCATGAAGGGCTTCTTCTCCGGCGAATCGGTGTTCTGGATCAAGTTCGGCGGCACGGGGAGCCTGCTCATCAACAGCTTCGGCGGCATCTTTCACAAGGACATCGACGGCACGTTCATCTGCGACACCGGCCACATCGCGGCGTACGAAGACACGTTGCAATTCAAGGTCCGCAAGGTCGGCGGCTGGAAGGCCACGCTGCTGTCGGGAGAAGGTCTCGTCTGCGAGTTCACCGGCAAGGGCCGGCTTTACATGCAGACGCACAACGCACCGGCGTTCGGGCAGTTCATCGGCCCGAAACTGCCGCCGCGCAAGCAGTGAGGTGAGACCATGAAATACGAAATTGTCGGCAAGCCCGATTTCTCCATCGTGCGTCTGGCGCTCGACGCGAACGAAAAGGCGACGGCGGAAACCGGCGCGATGGTCGCGATGAGCACGAACATGAAGATCGAGACCAAGTCGAAGGGCGGCCTGCTCGGCGGCCTGAAGCGCATGGTCGGCGGCGAGAGCTTCTTCACCAACGACTACCACCCCGAAGGCGGGCCCGGCTCGATCGAGTTCGCACCGTCGGCGCCGGGCGATGTGGACGTGTTGGAGCTGAAGGGCAACGCCTGGTTCGTGCAGCGGGGCGCGTACCTGTGCCACACCGGCGACATCACGACCGAGACGAAGTTCGGCGGCATGCAGAGCTTCTTCTCCGGTGAGGGCCTGTTCATGCTGCGCGTATCGGGCACGGGTCATGTGTTCTTCAATAGCTATGGCGGCTTGCAAAAGGTGTCCGTGAACGGCGAGTACATCGTCGACACCACGCACATCGTCGCCTTCCCCGAGGGCATGACATACAACGTCGAGGCGGTCGGCGGACTCAAGGCCACGTTCCTGTCCGGCGAGGGCCTCGTCTGCCGCTACCGGGGCACGGGCGATCTGTACATCCAGACGCGCTCCGCGCCACCCTTCGCGTCGTGGCTCAATCCGTTCCGCAGGGTGGAATCGAAGAAGTAGTTCCGCACCCGGCATACGAAAAACCGAAAAGCCCGGCCGAAATGTCGGGCTTTTTCTATCCCCGAATTCCCCTCGATGCCCCCGTGGATTTGCGCGGCGGAATCAGAAATCTGAGGCAGGTCGCGGAAATTCGTGGCGAAAAACTCGTGGTGTTATTCACGTGTTGCGTTGCCGCGTCGGAAAATTCACCACTTAGGCGGGGTTGAGCCCTTGGCACAGGGATTGCTTTTGAATCCCCACGCAGTTGCCCCGAAACCAACCCGTTTTGCGGCAGGGCAAATCTCCTCTCGCGGTACCGGCTTTGCCCCTCCGGTATCGCCTTTTTTTTCTGCAAAATGACGTACCGAACGGATGGTGAATGCGCGATCACTTCACCGAGGACTTGGCCTTCTCGGACAGCGCGGCGACGTGGCGGCGGATGTGGCGGGTCACCACGGCGGCCCAGGTGAACTCGGTCGCGAGGACGGCGAATCCGCCCGCGAGTGCGAACAGGCCGGGGCCGGGCAACACGAGCATGGCGAGCCCCACGAGGATCAGCGTGCCGCCGGAGGCCGCGATCCAGATCTTGCGCAGGGTCTTTTCGGTGAGGCGATCGCCGAGGGGAATTCGCGCGCCGGTTTCGGTGCGCCGGGGCGATTCTTCCAGATAGGACGCGATGACGGAGAACACGATGCCGATGGTCAGCGCCGCGCCGATCACGCCCATCGAGATCGCCGTGGAAATGTGCACGAGGTGCGAGAGCAGCATCTTCACGCCGATGAACCCCAGCACGAAGACGAGGCTCGCCTTGAGGTAGCGGAACTTGTTCATCACCGCCGCGAGCGCGAAATACAGCGAACGCAGTCCCAGAATCGCGAACACGTTGGAGGTGAAGACGAGGAAAGGGTCGTGCGTGACGGCGATGACCGCGGGGATGGAATCGACGGCGAAGACGACGTCGGTGCTCTCGACGACGACCAGCGCGAGCAGCAGCGGCGTGGCGGCGAGCCGTCCGTTTTCGCGTACAAAAAACCTGTGCCCCTCGAACCGCGTGACGACGGGAAACCAGCGACGCACGAGACGCAGCAGGGGATTTTTTTCGGGATCGACCTCTTCGTCGCCCGATGTCGCCATCTTGATCGCCGTGAGGACGAGAATGCCGCCGAAGACGTAGATCATCCACGTGAATTTTTGGATGAGGACGACGCCCGCGCCGATCATCACGCCGCGCAGTACGAGAGCGCCCACAATGCCCCAAAAGAGGACGCGGTGCTGGTATTTCAGGGGAATCGCGAAGTACGAGAAGATCAGGGCCATGACGAAGATGTTGTCGAGCGACAGCGATTTTTCGACGACGTAGGCCGTGAAAAAGAGCATGGCGGCCTGCGGGCCGTCCGACGGGTAGCGCGGATCGAGACCGAGTCCCATCCAGTGGTGCTTGTAGAAGAAGCAGAGAACGGCGTTGAAGACAAGGGCGAGGCTGATCCAAAAAATCGTCCAGCCGAACGCCTCGCGGATGCCGATCTCGTGGTCCTTGCGGTTGAAGACGCCCAGATCGAGCGCGAGCAGCAAGAAGACCAGAGCGAGAAATCCGACCCACAGCGCCAGCATCGGCGTCACTTCCCCCTGCGCACCAACGGCGCGCCCGATGCCGCGGAGCGGCGATCGGGTCCGCGCATCTTGCACGGGCGTGTCGGAAAATCAATGCGCGCGAGGGTGTGAGCGGACACGTGTAAAGGGGGCCAGGTGGTCGCGCGCGCGGCGCATACGCCGACGTTCGCCTCGGCCGATTCGTTTGACACGCAATCCCCGGCGGGCGTACCTTGGCGGTCGGACTTCTCCGTGCATGGAGCGTCGCCATGGCGTCCATTGACGACACCCGCAATGACCGGATCCGCGCCCTGTTTTCCGATCGCATCAATCCCGCGCTCGCCGACCACGGCGGCTGGGCGGAGTTCGTGGATCTGCGCGGCGACCAACTCGTCATTCGTCTCGGCGGCGGCTGTCAGGGCTGCGGTATGTCCACCGTAACGGTCAAGCAGGGCATTCTCGAACTCGTCCGCAAGCACTTCCCCGAAGTCGTCCAGATTGTTGACGACACCGACCACGCCGCGGGTGAGAATCCCTATTACTAAAGCAGCGCGCGGATCGTCGTCACCACGTCTCGCCAAAGATCGTCGCCCCCTTGCGCACGTAGAGCGGAATCCGATCGAGTGGCGCGTCGGCCGCGACCGTCGTCGGCCCCGTGACCTCGTCACGTGACCAGTAGTCGACGAATTCGCCCGCCGGAATGTACACGTCGCGCCCGCGCGCTCCCGACTCCCAAACCGGCGCGACGAGCAGATCCGGGCCGAGCATGTATTCGTCCCACATGCGCTTCACGGTTGGATCATCCGGGTGATCGAAGACGAGGGGACGCGCGATGGGCCGGCCGGTTTCGCCGGCGATCTCGGCCTGTGCGCGCAGGTAATCGACGAGGTCGTGATGGAGCGTCGTGTACGTCCGGTAGATGTCGATGAGTTCCTCGTCGTACGCGGGATCCGTCGGCATATCCCACGGCGCGTGCGCGCCCTGTCCGCCGATCTCCATGAGCGGCGTGAACGCCGAGAACTGAAGCCACCGCGCGAAGACCTCGCGGTCGCGGAATTCCTGATAACCACCGGTGTCCGAGCCCCAGACCGGATAGCCCATAAACGCCGCATGCAGCATCGAGAGGATGGCGCTGCGTAGGCCGAGGTCGGTCCGGCGACCGTTGACGTTGCCGCGCGTGTCGCCGCCCCACAGGATCACGTATTGCTGGCTGCCCGCCCAGCCGGCGCGCGCTTTACTCACGAAGTCGTCGCCCCACGCCTCCTGCATGGCTTCGAAGTAGCATCGCTGATAGAGCACCGGATAGTGGTTGCGGACTTCCTCGCCGCCGCGCCCGTCGAAGTAGATTTCGCCCGGCAGGCTGGGCTGCGTCTCGTCGCCCCGGTCGAGCTTCCAGCCGTGAATCGAGTTGTCCGTCACCCAGGCGACGAGCTTGTCCTTCCACCATTCGCACGCGTCCGGATTCGTGAAGTCGATGTGGTCGGGACTGCCCGGCGCGAGATACCCCAGCGCCTGAGCCTCGGCCCCGTTCTGCCCGGGTTCGTCGCCGATCGCCCACGGCGCGCCCCAGATGATGAGGTGCATGTCCCGATCCTCGAACGACCGGACCATGTCGGCCGCGTTCGGGAATCGATCGGGGTCCCACGAAAACTCGGCGAAGCCCTGCTCGCCGGGGGTGTAGGGGCGGTCGATCATGTAATTCCCGAACGGGAATTCCAGCGCTTCGTACTGGTTGATGTCCTCGGCCACTTCGCCGTTGATCGTGCGTCCGTCGAGATCGCCCGTGACCCTTTCGTGCTCGTCGCGCCAGCGCCAGTGGCGAAACGCCCAGTCGGGAGGCACCAACGGCCGGCCTGTGAGCGCCGTGTAGGCGTCGAGGATGTCGTCGTGCGACGGACCGAAAAAAATGCGAAACGTCTGCACGGGCGAGCGATCACCGCGCGCGCGGAAATGAAAACGCAGGCGGTCCGGCGCGGTCGCCCCGAAGTCGAACTCGCCGTAGAACGTCGTATCGACATAGAGACCGTAACCGGCGCTGCTGTGGAAAAACGGCGTATACACGCCGATGGTGCCCTGTACGATCATCGAATGCCACTGGCCGCGGCGATCGAGCGAACCCAAATTCGTGGGATTGCGTTCGCTGGTCCAAGCGTCCCAGGAGATGCGCTCGACTGCGCCGTAGATCGCTTCGTCATCGGCCAGCGCGAGATCCTGTCCCACCGACAAGTTGCCCGGCGCGGGGTCGATAAACGTCTCGACCCGCAACTCGCGTGCGGCGTCGAATGCGAAACGGATCTTCGCTTCCGTCCCTTCGGTGGTTCGGTAACGCATGCTCACCGCCCCCGCCTCGTGCGCGGAGCCGATGTACGAGTAAAGGCCATGGCGCGTTTCGCCGCGAAAGTAGAAGAACGACTCGCCCGATCCGAATCCGAGCGTCTGCGTGACGAGTGCCTTGTCGGCGACGGATTCCAGTCGCCATCCAAACGGGCGCGGGTGGATCGTCATGCGCAGCGCGTCGCTCTCCAGAACGATGTTTTGGTAAAAGTCCGTGTCGTCATCCGCGTCGTCGTCGGTTGCGTCGTCATCGACGTCGTCATCGGCGTCGTCGTCACCGAGATCGCCGTTGTCTTCATCCGCGTTGTTGCCCGAATCGTTGTCGTCCGAGTCGCAGCCGCAAGCGGGCAAGAGGGCTACCGCGAGCAGCGTCGCGAACACCGCGATCGTAAAATGGCAGTTCATGACATCCTCCGGACCTCGGACCGATTCTATCGACGATCCGCGCCGTGTCTATCCGCTTTACCACGCGCGCGGCGACGCATATAAAGACTCGTGTTCGTGCCGCGAAGTGGGGAATCCAGATGAAACGAATTGCTTGCGCCGTCGCCACGATGACGACGATCGTCGTTGCGATCGGCTGTTCCGCAAAATACGTCCGCACCGCCGCGCCCGGCGATTCGCTCGACGAGTGGCTCGACGCGCCGCGCCGCATCATGTGGGTGGCCGCGCACCCCGACGACGAGGGGTTCGCGGGGCCGATCCTCGCCAAGGCGGGGCGCAAAAGCGGCGGGGCCGTGCATTTCGTCGTGCTGACCGACGCGGCGGGCGGCGAGTGCTGCATCCCCGGCGGGTGCGTACCCGATCTGGCCACGGTGCGTGCGACCGAAATCGCGGCGTCGGCCCGGCTCTACGGCGCGACGCTCAAACACGCCCCGTATTGGAACGCGCCGCTACCCGGCAGCTCGTTTCCTCCGCGCCACGAAATCGCCAAGCGATGGATGAGCCAGGGCGATCCCACGTTGCTGATCGCGAAGGAGATCCGCGAGTTCCGGCCCGACGCGATCCTGACGCTCTCCCCGGGGCGCGGCGGCACGGGCCACCCCGAGCATCAGCTTTCGGCGCGGTTCGCGCTGGCCGCCGCGCGACTGGCGGCGACCGACACCAAGGAACTGCCCGGCGCACCGCACCGCGTGGAGCGCGTGTACTGGGTGCTCTCGAAGTTGTGGCTGGCCGAGGCGCTGGGCTCAGCCGATCCCGAGGAGCCGACCGAGATTTTCGACATCCATCAACCGTGCTTTCAGGGTCGTTCGTGTGTGGATGTCGCCGCGCAGATCACGCGAGTTCACCAATCGCAGGCGAACGACATGAAGGGCATGCGTTTGCTCTTCAAGCAGCTCGACGAACTGCCGCTGCGTCGAGTGAATCCCGAGGCGGAACTGCTCGATCCCATGGAACCCGTGGGGAAGGGCGGCATGAACACGAATCCATGACCGCGCCGGCGCGAATCCCCGAGCCGGAATTTCGGGAAAAACTTCGAAAAACGCTTGTATGTCATGGATTTCACGGGTAATATTTTGTTCGCCTCATGGAGAACCGGATGGAGCCCAAGGAGTGGACACGCGAGAGAACCGTCCTGTGCGTGATGGTTCTCCTGTTTGTTCTGAGCCTGGTCTATCTGACGTTCTCCGACTCCGGCCTCATCCGGGTCTGGCGCCTCGGAAGCCAAGTCACCGCGCTGAACGACGAAATCACACAGTTGCATTCCGAAAACAACGAACTCGCCCGCGAGATCGAGCAGCTCCGCGGCGATGACGCGCGGATCACGCGGGAGATTCGCGAGCGGCTCGGCATGGTGGAACCTGGGGAGACGGTGTTCGTGTTCGACGCGCACATAAAACCGTCGCAGCGCTGACGCGGCCCGGTTCGCCGAGGTGAGACGAATCGCCGGTCATCACGGTTACCTGATCGCCTTTGTCGCCCTCGTCCTGATCGTCCTGCGACAATTCGATTCCTCGCGGTTTGCGGGCGATGAGCCTTGGTGGAACTGGCGCCTGTGGGCCCTCGTCGGATTTCTCGCGTATCTCCTCGTGCGATTGATTTGGGCCGCGCGTCCGCGATCGTCCGGCGCGCGCGGCGCAAACCGCCACGATTTCGACCTCGCCCTGCTGATCCTCGCGGCCACGAATCTCGTTATCCAGCTTCCCGGCGATGCGTATCGCCCGCTGTTCTATCCGCTCAATTACCTGATCCTGTGCCTGTTCGTCATCGCGTGGGGCCCCGGGCTCTCGGTGGCATACGCCGTGTTGCTGGGCTCGCTGGAGTTCGTGCAGATGATGGCGCAGCACCGCGGCGCGATGTTCATGCCGGGCAATCCCGTCTCGGCCGACATCATCGATATCTGGCTCACGATCGCGAGTCACCTCGCCATGTCGCTTACGTTCGTCGGAGTCGTCGGCGTCTTCCTGCTCGGCGAACGCCGCCAGCGCGAGCGTGCCATCGCGAAGCTCGACCGGCTGACAACGGACGTGGACGACCTCGCGCCGCACGGAGACGACGAGCTGCCCGCCGTGCTCACGGACGAAGTCACCCGCGGCGGCGCGCAGTACACGCGCGAGTTCGACTCCGAGCTCGCCGACCTGATGGAGATCGGTCGCGTGGGGTTGCGGGCCGATGCGTGCGTGACGATTTTCCTGAACCGCGATGAGGCGTTCGCACGGGTGCGCGCCATGTCAGGCGATCCCGCGGAGATGGACATGGAGGCGCTCATCCCCTCGGACAGCGCGTTGCTCTCGCTCGTGTTGCGCAAGGCGGAACCGATCGTCGTCGGACGATTCGATCCGCGCCGCGTGCCGCTCGAGTACCGACGCAAACGGGCGGGCGTGCGTTCGCTCATCGCCGTTCCGCTGATGTTCGATGGGCGGGCACTCGGCGTCGTGGTCGCCGACAGCGCCCGCGTGCAGGCGTTCGACGCCACGGACCTCGAGGTGCTCGGCCACGTCTCGTCGCGCGTGGTCGACGCGTTCCGCGCGGCGCGATCCATGGCCGGCATTTCGCGCGAGCGCAGCGAGTACGCGACGTTCTACGCGCTGGCGAAAAAGTTCACCGACACGCTCACCGTGGACGACGTGCTCGCGACGACGCTGGAGGCGGGACGCGCGATCCTGCCCTTCGACGGAGCGCTCGTGGCGATGCCCGTCGCATCGTCGTCGATGTGGAGCGTGACGGCGGTCGATCAGCTCCCCTCGAAATGGATTGGGCTCGAATTCAGCGAATCGGACGCCCAGGCGATTCGAATGGCGCGAGATCGCAAGATCCTCGCGGTGCGCAACGCCACGCAGGTGTCATCGACGATCCTCTTCGCGGAATTGCGTTTGATGCGCTACCAGAGCGTGCTTGCATTGCCGCTCGAATATCGCGGTCGCGTCGAGGGCACCGTATCGTTTTTCTGGGAACGGCCGAACGCGTTCAACGACTACACGGTGCGTCTGTTCGAGTCGTTGATGATCCTGACGGCGGTGGCGGTCAACGACGCCCGCCTCTACGAGCAGATGGAGCAGCTCGCCACCACCGACAGCCTGACCGAACTGACGAACCGTCGCGCATTCAACACCGCGCTCACGGGAGAGATCGCGCGCCATGAACGCACGCGCGCGGGACTGTCGCTCATCCTGCTCGACATCGACCACTTCAAGCGCGTCAACGACACGTACGGCCACCCGGCCGGCGACGAGGTGTTGCGCGCGGTGGCAGCGGCGATCCGGGGCGAGATTCGCAACGTGGACACGGCCGCGCGGTGGGGCGGAGAGGAATTCGCGATCGTTCTGCCGAGCACGACGCCGCCGGGTGCGCGCAAGTTTGCCGAACGCCTGCGCAAAAAGATCGCGGGGCTCGATGTGCCGGTCGAGGGAGGGCGACGAATCCGCGTGACGATCAGCCTCGGCATCGCGGGCATTCCGCAGGATGCCGAAAATCTCGGCGGGCTCGTCGAAGCCGCGGATGCGGCGCTGTATCACTCCAAGGAGTCCGGTCGCGACCGCGTCACGTGGGCGTCCGAAATCGGCTGATTCACCAGATCTTGCCGGGGTTCATCAGTCCGTCGGGGTCGAGCGCCTGCTTGATCGCGCGGTGCGCGGCGAGGCTTTGGGGCGACAGCTCACGCGCGATGAACGGTCGCTTGGCGATTCCCACGCCGTGCTCGCCCGACATGGTTCCGCCCAGCCGCAGCGTGAGATCGAACAGGTCCGATCGGAACGCGGCCACGCGTTCCTGGATGCAGGGCTCGGTCGGGTCGTAGAGAATGTTCACATGCAGGTTGCCGTCGCCCGCGTGGCCGTAGCTGACATGGCGCAGACCGCGCGGCGCGGCGAGCTCGCGCACGCCGGCGAGCACATCCACGAGCCGCGACAATGGCACCGTGATGTCCTCGGACATCTTTTTCGGAGCGGCGTCGCGCAGCGCGTCGCTCAACGCGCGGCGCGCGTCCCAGAGCGCCCTCGATTCCGCCTCGTCGCGCGCCGTGGTCACCGTCGCGCCGCCCTCGCGCATGAGCGCGCCGATCTCCGCGATGTCCCGCATGACGTCGTTCGTGCGTCCGTCCACCTCGATGAGCAGATAGGGTCCGTCGAAGTCCGACAGGTGCCCCGCCGTGCGAGCCGCACCGACGCACTCGGCGTCCACGAGTTCGATGGCGCTGGGAATCACCGAGCCCGCCAGGATCGCCTGCACGCCGCGCGCGCACGACGGCAGATCGGCGAATGACGCGATGAGCGTGCGGCGCGTCTCGGGTCGGCGCGCGAGACGAACGGTGATCTCGGTGATGATGCCGAGCGTGCCTTCTGAGCCAACGAACAGGTGCGTGAGGTCGTAGCCGACGACGCCCTTGCGCGTGCGGTGGCCGGTGCGCAGCACGCGCCCGTCGGCCAGCACGGCGGAAAGCGCCGGCACCCAGTCGCCCGTCACGCCGTACTTCACCGCGCGCAGCCCGCCCGCGTTGGTCGCCACGTTGCCGCCGATGGTGCATCGATCGGCGGACGCCGGGTCGGGCGGATAGAAGAGGCCGGTGCGCTCCACCTCGGCCTGAAAGACTTCCGTCACGATTCCCGGTTCGACGCGGGCGATCATGTCGCCCGGATGGATTTCGAGAACGCGGTTCATTCGCGTCAGATCGACGGCGACGCACCGCGACTCGGGCACCGCGCCGCCCACCGTCCCGGTCCCCGCGCCGCGCGGTACAACGGGGACGTGATGCTCGCGGCACAGACGCACCAGTCGGACGACCTCGTCCTCACCCTGCGGGCACACGACGGCCAGGGGCGGCACGCCCTCGACCTTGTTGTCGCGCGCGTAGGGATCGAGCGCACCCGCGTCGCGGATCACGCGATCCGGCACGAAATGCGTTTCGAGTGCTTGAAGGAAGGAATCAGGCGGCATCGAGAAATTCGGCGAGACGCGCGGCGAGTTCGGCCGTTCGCTCCACCATCAACATGTGGCCCGCGCCTTCGAACCGGTGGTGGATCGCGCCGGGCACCGCCAGGGCGAGCGCAAGGTTGCGTCGCTCGTCGGTGAGCAGGTCCGCCGATCCGAAATTTACGGCCAGGGGCGGCACGAGCGAAGCGATGCGATCCTTGATGTCGTAGTCGGCGCACGCGCGGAAGTCGCCGAGGGCGACCTGCGGATCGCACGCCATGAAGCCGGCCATCATTGCCTCCATCTCGGCAGGATCGGAGACGGACGCGAAACCGATGTCGCGCAGGAATGACATCGCGAGCGAGAAGTCGGACTCGAAGGCCTCGATCATCTGCCGGTTGAAGGCGAGCCGGTAACCGCTGCCGACAACGGCGACACGGCGCACGAGGTGCGGCGCATCGAGCGCGAGCGTGAGCACGATCGCGCCGCCCATGGAGTGACCGACAAGGTCGGAGGGGCGGCCGCACACGTCTTCGAGAAATTTGCGGAAGTCCGAGGCGTAGTCCTCGACGAGGCTGCGCCCCGGCCCCGGCGCGTCGCCGTGCCCCGGCAGATCGACGAGGTGCAGCGGTCGGTCGGGCCAGCGCTTCGCGAGTTCGCGCGTGAGGCTGAGCCATGTCGTCTTGTTGCCGCCCGCACCGTGGACAAAGACGACCGGCGTACCGGTGCCGTGCTCGTTCCGCGTGCGGAATGCGATACGGCTGCGTTCGTGAATCGACGTCATGCGCGCGGCCCCGGAAAGATGTAAACGCGACGTCCGTAGCCGTCGATGGAATCGACGATGACCTCATCCTCGGCGACCAGGCCGCGATTCTCGAAACGCACCTCGACGCGCGTTCCGGCCTTCAGCCCCTTCACCCACATCCGTGCATGGGATACCGGGTCGGGCGAGGTGTTGACGACGATGAGCGCCGTCTGACCGTCGGCGCGGCGACGCAGCGTGGTGTGCAGTTCCGGCTTCCACACGCGCGATTCGCCGCGCTCGCCCATGATGTCCACGATGCGCGCGGGCGGCACGAGAAAGCTTTCGATGCCGTTTTTCGGGTTCGTAATCTCGGTGGCGAATTGGCTCATGCCTTTCCACGGACCGGGCATGTCGGTCGCGTCGAGATAGCGCCCCTCATTGTCCATGAAAAAGATAACACCCTGCGCGCCGTGGGCGAGCGACAGCCAACCCTGCACCGCCGTTTGCTCCGCCGAAAGCTGGCGACCCGACTGACGCACGTGCTCGCCGTCGTGCGCCTCCACCACCGCCCAGAGCGCCTTCGACTCGCCGAGCTGGCGGCGCATGTCGTCCACGCGGTCGGCGATCTCGGTCACGGATCGCGGCGGCGACGCGCCGAGCGGGTAGACGTCGAAGGCGGCCACGTCCATGGCGTCGCGGTAGATTTCGTACACGCGCGGTTTCCAGCCCTGAAAGAGCAGCAGCACGGGCGTGTCGGGGTCGTTCCTGCGGATCACCTCGGTCATCTGCAGGACGAATTCCGGGGGCGCGCCCCACGTGGGGTCGTCGTGATCGGCTTCGTCCTTGGGATACCAGACGAGGTTTGCGGGCGTGCCCTTGTGGAACTTCACGATCTCGCCCAGCGCGCGCAGCATGTTCTCCTCGCCGCCGTACTGCGACTCGATCCAGTACGAGCGCGAGTCGGTGAAAAACTGCGCGGAACAGGTGACGCCCGCGTCGGCGCACGCGTCGTTCCAGTCGCCGAACCCGAAACGCACGCGGTCGGTGAAGCGCTCGTCGGCATACACCTCCCACTTGCGACGCCAATTGAATTCCCACGATTGCAGGTTCACGTGATTCGCGCCCGCGCCCTTGAATTCCTTCCACGTCGTCTTGCGCGCGCCCTTGATCATGCCCCCCACCGCGTAAATGGGTTTCGCGCCGGCGCGGTAGCTTTGCGTTCGACCGAGATCCGCGAACTTCGACGGCGTCGTCGTCGGCCAGAACCCCGCGACGGCGGCCTCGGGCGCGAACTCGGCGTCCGACACGCGCACCCGGTCCACCGCCAGATCGCCCATGAGGTCGCCGTAGTCCTGATTCGAAATGCGAAACTCGTAGTATCCGCCGATCGTGGAAATGTCCGACGCGCGGGCCTTTCCCGTCCACGTCTTCCACTGGTGGTCGTTCGCTCCGCCGAGCTTGCCCAAGGGCACCCAGTCGGCCTTGCCGCGAGCCCAAATCGTCACCGGATCGAGCAGGTTGTCCTTGAAACGGATCGCGAGATGAATGGTATTCGCGCCATCGAGGGTCTTCGAGCGGATGAATCCGAAGTGGCGATGCTTGAGCACGCGCGACGAGATCGCCACGTCCGCGTCCTTGCCGCGCGGCTTCGTGACCCACCAGAATTTGTCGGCCGTCTCGTATCGAATGAACGTCTTGGGGTCGTGATTGCCCCACCACCAGTAGTTCACCGGCTGAGGCGGAATCCAGACCGGATTTTCGGCCTTGAAGTCGTCCGGCGTGCCGAAATCGAACGTGTGCTCCGCGGCGTGCGCGGGCGTGCCGAGCGCGAATGCGGCGATGAGAAACGCGGCGATCGTCAGGGTTTTACGCATGGCGGCATGATACGCGTTTGCCCGCGAGGGGCAATGTGCATCGGCAAACCTTGCGCACCGGGGGAGCATCGCTTATACGGTTCGCGGGCGGACGAAAGGAGTCCTCGTGCATCGCGTGCTGTTCGAACTGCGTGACAACGTCGCCGCACTTATCGCGGGCGTCGTGCTGTCCGCGTTCTGGATTCTCTATCTTCGTCGGCGCACGTTCGAAAATCGCCGCGAACTCGCGATTTCGTGCGTCGGCCTCGCGATCTCGTCCGTGCTCGTGGGGTGGGCGATCTATATGTTCGCCCATTACAAGAAGGTCTTCGTTCAGGACCCCGCGTTCCATTTCAATCTGGAGCACGCCCTGACGTTCTTCCGAGGCGGGTACAGCTCCTATCCGATCCGCAGCTACAGCGTCGCCATGGCGTCGGCGTTTGCCATCAACATCGCACTCCTCAATCGCCGCGCCCCCGCCGAGAACATCCAGGCGCAAACGGCCATGAACGCGGCGATCGCCACCATCATCGGCACGCTCGCGGGTGGGCGCATTCTGTTCGTGGTCACGCAGTGGGCCGACTACGCCGACCAGCCGTGGAGATTGCTCGCGTTCTGGGAAGGCGGCCTTGTCTTCTACGGTGGCTTCATCGGCAGTTTCGTGTGCGTGATGTTCTACATGTGGGTCATCCGGCGCGAAAGGTTTCTGCCGCTGGGAGATCTGTTTTCGACCTACGCGGGCTTCGGCCTGGCCATTCACCGTTCGTTCGGATGCTTTATGAACGGGTGCTGTTACGGCCACCCCACGACCATGCCGTGGGGCGTGCGGTTTCCCATCGATCACCCCGGTACGAAGTTTTTCGGCGCCGAGGCGTACCTGCATCCGACGCAGCTCTACGAGACGCTCAACGGACTCATGTTGTTCGCGGTGTTGATGTGGTTCCGGCCGCGTCGAAAGTACTACGGCCAAAGCACTGCTCTGTTGCTCATGATCTACGCGGTCAACCGCTACATCATCGAGCTGTTCCGCGGCGACCTGCTGCGGGGTTCGGTCGGCGAGTTCTCGACGAGCCAGTTCATCAGCGTCTGGATGTTCGCCGCGGGCGCGGCGCTGATGGCTTACGCGTATATCGCCAAACGCCCCGTTTGGCGTCCCGGCGCCTCCGAAACGCACGAACGGGCGGGCTCGGCGGTCACGGCCTGAGTGCCGCGCGGCAATCCGCGACCGGTCTCCACTGCGCGGCGGCGTCGATCGTCATCACCGGTCCGTGATCGTTCTCGATGCGTCCGAACACCGCGACCGATCGACCGACGAGATCGTCTCCCGAAGGTTTCACGCCCGCGCCCGAGGCGATCCGCAGCCGCAATTCCGACTTCGCGCCGAGTCCGATCGCGATCGTTCCCGCCTGTCGCTCGATCGTCCTGACGGGACCGCAGACGAAGCCCTGGTAACCGCCAAGGTCCGCCGCGTCTTCGGCCCGAATCGCGATGTCGGGAGCGAGTCTCCAGATGCCGCGGCGCGCGTCGAACGCCTCGACCGCCGCACCGAAATACGCCGCCAGCACGTCGGGCGACATGCACGCGCGATCGACGAACACACGGCCGAGCCCCATGCGGACGAGATCGAGAGCGAGGTCGCGCTCGCCGTCGAAGGGCGTACCCAGTGCTCGGCCGTAGTCGTCCTTTCCGCGTTTGGCGCAGGTCTCGATCCGCACGTCCTTTCCGGTGGTGAGCCGCGCGTTTTCGCGTTTCGCCGCCGCCCAGTAGGGGTCTTTTCGCTCCGGTGTATCCACACCCACGTAACGAACGCGCGCCCCGCCGGCGAGCTTGATGGTGTCGCCGTCCACGGCCTCCACCACGCGCACGAGTCCCGTGGGCGGCACGATAAATTCGCCCGTGCTCTTGCCGAGGATGTCGAAGGGAAGCGGGATATCGAGCGCGCGGGCGATCACATAGATCGCCGCGAACAGCGCGCCGACGAGCGCGCCGCCCCATCGCCACGTTGGCCTTCGTTTCGCCACGACGCTCCGTCCGTTTTCAGTGAGCCTCGGCCCAGTTGTTTCCGTGACTCGTCTCCACCCTGAGCGGTGCATCGAGCTTCACGACGTTTTCCATCTCCTCGCGGACGATCGTTGCGGCCTCGTCCACGAAGTGCGCATCGACCTCGAACACGAGCTCGTCGTGCACCTGAAGGATCATCGTCATCGGCGCGGCCTCGCGCGCGACGCGGGCGCGCAGGCGGACCATCGCCACTTTGATGATGTCCGCGGCGGAACCCTGAATCGGCGTGTTGACCGCGAGGCGTTCGCCGAAACTCTGAACCTGCCGGTTGCTCGCCACCAGTTCCGGTACGCGGCGGCGGCGGCCCATCATCGTGGTCACGAACCCCTTTTCGCGCGCGTCGGCAATGGTGCGTTCGATAAACGTCTTCACGCCGGCGAATCGCCCGAAGTAGGCGTCGATGAATTCCTGCGCGCGCTTGGTGCCGATCTCCAGATCTCGCCCCAGTCGAAACGCGCTCATGCCGTACACGATGCCGAAGTTGACGGCCTTGGCTTGTCGGCGCATCTCGGGGGTGACGGAGCCCAATTCGACTCCGAACACCTGCGCGGCGGTGCTGCGGTGGATATCGCCGCCGGAGGCGAAGGCGTCCAGCATCGCCGCGTCGCCCGACAGGTGCGCAAGGATGCGCAGCTCCACCTGCGAGTAGTCCGCCGAAAGAAGCACGCGGCCTTCGGGCGCGACGAACCCCTCGCGAATGCGCCGCCCCTGTTTCGTTCGGATCGGGATGTTTTGCAGATTGGGATCGGACGACGAGAGCCGCCCCGTCGCGGCCACGGCCTGATTGAAGCTCGTGTGGACGCGTCCCGTGCGGGGGTTGATCATCGACGGCAGCGCGTCGATATACGTGCTCTTGAGCTTGTGGAACGCCCGGTATTCGAGCAGCAGCTTGGGAACGACATGCTTGTCGGCGAGCGACTCGAGCACGGTGACGTCGGTCGAGTAGCCCGTCTTCGTCTTCTTTCCCGACGGGAGACCGAGCTTCTCGAACAGAATCTCCCCAACCTGTTTCGGGCTGTTGAGGTTGAAGGGACCGCCCGCGGCCTGGTGGATCTCGGCCTCCAGTCGGACGAGTTCGCCGTCGGCTTCTTTCGAAAGTCCGCGAAAGAACACGGGATCGATCAGCACGCCCGCCATCTCCATGTCGACGAGCACGTCGATGAGCGGCATCTCCATCTCGCGCAGGAGCCGGTCGAATCCCTCGCGTTCGATCAGCGGCGCGAGCAGCCGGTAGAGTTCCCATGTCACGTGTGCGTCTTCGGCGGCGTAATCGCGCGCCATGTCGAGCGGCACCTCGGCAAAACCCTTCTGATCCTTGCCGCTGCCGGTGACGTCCTTGAACTTGATCGTGCGGTGGCCGAGGTATTTCGACGCGAGCACGTCCATGCCGTGGCTGTCGGCCTCGGGCTCCAGCAGGTAGCTCGCCACCATCGTGTCGAAGTCCACGCCACGCAGATCAACCCCCGCGCGGCGAAACACGATCTGGTCGTACTTGATGTTTTGGCCGACCTTGCGCACGGATGCGTCGGTGAGCAACGGACGCAGCGCGTCGAGCGCCTCGGCGAGCGAAATCTGCGCCGGCACGCCGAGGTAATGGTGCGCGACGGGCAGATAGAACGCCTCGCGGCCGTCGCAGCAAAACGACATGCCGACGATATCGGCCCGCGTGGGGTGCTCGCTCGTGGTTTCGGTGTCGAGCGCGAACTCCCCCGCCGCGCGCATTTTGCCGATCATCTCATTAAGTGTTTCGCGATCCGTCACGAGACGGTAGCCGTCGCGCGAGAGTTGCCCGCTCGATTCGACCTGCGCGGGAACGGCCTGAAGGTCGGACAGCAGCCGCGACATTTCGAGGCGTCCGAGAAACTCGCCGAGCTTTTCGCGGTCGGTGGGCGTCAGACGCAGCTCGTCGAAACCCATCCCGAGATCGAGCCCGCGCTCGATGGTCACGAGGCGTCGGGCGAGGCGCGCCGCTTCGACATTCTCCATCACCTTCTCGGCGAGCTTGCCCTTGATCTTGGCCGCGTTTTCGAGCACTGCGTCGAACGAACCGAATTCATCGAGCAGTTTGACGGCGGTCTTCTCACCGACGCCGGGAATGCCCGGCACGTTATCCGACGTGTCGCCCGCCAGCGCGAGCACCTCGACCACGCGCTCGGGCCCGCCGCCGAATCGCTCCTTCAGGTCGTCGGGTCCCGTCCACACATCCTTCATCGGGTCGTACATGCGCACGCGCTCGGCCAGGAGCTGGCACAAATCCTTGTCCGACGAGACGATCACCACCTCGAACCCGCTCTCGGCGCCGCGGTCGGCGAGTGTGCCGATGACGTCATCCGCCTCGAAGCCGGCCCGCTCGATTCGCGGCCAACCGAAAGCGTCGACGAGCTCGCGGATCAGGCCGAACTGCGGCACGAGGTCGTCGGGCGGCGCGTCGCGATTCGCCTTGTAGTCGGGATAAATCTCGTGGCGAAACGTCGGCTCCTTGGTGTCGAAGACGACCGCGACGTGCGTCGGCGCATGGTCGCGCAGCAGTTTCATCATCATCGTCGCGAATCCGAATACCGCGTTCGTCGGCACGCCCGTGGACGTGCTCAGTCGTCGCACGCCGTAGAACGCGCGGAAGATGAAACCGGATCCGTCGATCAGGAACAGGCGCTGGGACATTTGGGCTCCGGGGCGCGGCGCGCCGTTACACGGCCATCGGGAAGGTGACGGTGAACGCGGTGCGTCGGCCGGGATTCGACTCGACGGAGATGTGACCCTTGTGCCGATCCACGATGTTCGCGACGACGTAGAGCCCGAGGCCGAGTTGGTCGCTCCGGTTCTTCGTCGTGAAGAACGGGTCGAAGATCTTCGCCGTCTCGTCTTCGTTGAGCCCCTCGCCGTTGTCGGTCACGACGAGATTCACGCCGGCGTTACGGATCTGCGTTTCCACCGTGACCGCGCCGTTGCGTTCGGGGCATGCGTCGGCGGCGTTGGCGACGAGATTGACGATGATTTGTTCGATCTGCGAGGGCACGCCGAGGATGCGCGGTTCGGCCGGGTCGTAGCTCGCGACGAATTTGACGTTGCGTTTCTTCATCTCGTACGCCATCAACCCGACGACACGCGAAACCATCGTGTTCAGGTCCACCTCGACGAATCGCTGTTCGGGGTGCGGACGAACGGCGTCCTCGACATTCTGGAGCAGCGCTTTCATACGCGACGCGTTGGCCAGAACTTTTTTGAGCGTCTCTTTGAGTTTCGCCTCCGCGGGCAACGACTTGGAGAGCAGTAGGATTTCGATTTCCGAGATCACCATGGTCAGCGGCGAACGCAGTTCATGAAGATTGCCGGCCGCGAGCCGCGCGACCACGAGCACCTTTTCCATTTTCAGGAGATCGCCGCGCGCGGACTGCGCCGCCTCTTCGCTCGCTTTCAGGCGGTCCACGAGCGTCGACAGGTCGTGGAAGCTCGCGAGCAGGGCCTGATTCGCGTCCGAAAGCTGGTTCCGGCGACGCTCGATCGTGAGGTGCAGCCGCTGAACCTGTTCATAGAGATACATGAGCAGCAGGATCGTGAAGAGCGAAAAAAAGCCGACGACGGCGAGAGTGGTCGAAATGTACGCCGAATTGAACAGGTCCTCGGCCGAGGTGTCGCGCGCGGAGAACGCGATCGCGCGGGGAATGATCTCGGTGAGAAGCAGCCCTTCGAGCAGGGCGTAGACCGCTGTCGCACCGAGGCTGACTGTCAGGACGTACGACACCTGGCCGACGAAGACCGCACCCATGATGAGCATGAGGTACAGAACGGTCATCGGGCTCGCGGTGCCGCCGGTCCGCCAGACGAGCGCCGAGATCGCGAGGATCTCGAGCGTGTTGACGAATCCCATCCAGCGAAGGGGCCGGGTTTCCGTGCGCAGTCGACGGAGCGAATAGATGTAGCCCGCGAATGCGAGCGCGAAACCGGCGTGGAACAGGGGATCGGAACCCGCCGCCCAGCCGGGATTGCTCGGAAGCGTCACGCACAGCCAAACGAAAATGGCGATGCCGATCCGGACGGCGATCGACAGAATCAGAACCTGCCGCGTGCGATATTCCCGGGAGAATTGTTCGGCGTTGTCCAGCTCGGTGACGTTCACGAAGCCCTTTCCGCCCGTTCGTTCAGGAGTTCGGCGGAGCAAACGCTCCTTGGCCTGCGATGGGACGAAAGTTCCGGGATCTGGCGATGACCGAGGGGTAGAATACCGGGTTTGGCCGAAGGTTCAAGAGCCGGTCGCCGGGAGAGATGGTCCCCGGCGTTGCCGGACGGAATTCCTTGCCTTCCCGGTCGACTTTGATGTAGATTTCGGCCCGATTTGAAGACCCGTTCAAATCGTTTTCCGGGTCGGTCCCGAAAAAGGAGTGCGCGATGAGCAACCTGGCGATCCGCGGAGGAACCCCGCTACGCAATGATCCGTGGCCCACGTGGCCTCCCTACACCGAACGT
This sequence comes from Deltaproteobacteria bacterium, assembly GCA_020845895.1. Classification (NCBI taxonomy): domain Bacteria; kingdom Pseudomonadati; phylum Myxococcota; class Myxococcia; species Deltaproteobacteria bacterium. Next base: position 38,270 of record JADLEX010000141.1, read on the forward strand.
GAGCGCGAGTTCCTGAATCTGGTGCTCGATTCCCGGAACTGGGGCGGATACCCTTCACCGAACTTTCAGGCCCGTCACTTCGCCGAGGAATACGCGAAGTACGCCGGCGCGAAATACGGCATTTGCGCGGCCAACGGAACCGTGACGCTGGAAATCGCGTTGCGCGCGCTGGGCATTGCGGCGGGCGACGAGGTCATCGTGCCCGCCACGTCGTGGGTGGCGACCGCCGCGTGCGCCGTATACCTCAACGCCGTGCCCGTTTTCGTCGACATCAAGCCGATGAACTTCACGATCGACTGCGACCTGATCGAGGCCGCGATCACGCCGAAGACCCGGGCGATCATCGCGGTGCACCTGGGCTCGACCATCGCCGACCTCGACCGGCTGACCGAGATCGCCAAGAAGCACGGACTCGCGCTCATCGAGGACTGTGCCCACATGCACGGCGGCGAGTGGCGCGGGCGCGGCGTCGGCTCCATCGGCGACCTGGGCAGCTTCAGCTTCCAGTCGAGCAAGCTCATGACCGCGGGGGAGGGCGGTTTGATCCTCACGTCCGATCCCGTGCTCGAGCAAAAATGCCAGAGCCTCGTGAACTGCGGACGCAAGGAGCCGGGCTACGATGAATTCGACGGGCGGCTCTTCGGATGGAACTATCGCATCAGCGAGTTCCAGGCCGCGGTGCTGCGCGCGCAGCTCGAAGCCTTGCCCGAACGCACCAAGCTGCGTGCGGAAAACGGCGCATACCTGACCGAACAGCTTCGCAAGATCCCGGGCATCGGCGTGATCGAGCGCGATCCGCGCATCACCACGCAGGCGCACTACCAGTTCATCTTCACCTATGACAAGAACGAATTCGCCGGCGTGCACCGCGACAAGTTCATCGAGGCGTGCGAGGCCGAGGGCCTGCACCTCGACGGCGCGTTCTACAAACCGATGTATGCGAATTCGCTGTTCGCCGCGAAGACGGGCGAGTGGCCGATGCTGCGCGAGCGCTACGGCGACGGCATCACGAAGGAATCGGCGAACACGCCCGTGGCATGGGAATTCGCGCTGGAAACCGGCGTGTGGATGCACTATCCCAAACTGATGGGCACGAAAAAGGATGTGGACGACATCGTCGCGATCATCCGCAAGGTGCGCGAAAACGCGACCGAGTTGCGGTAGATCACTCGTCAGGAAGAGCGAATCGACTCAGAATCGGGGCGGTCTTCGGACCGCCCCGCGTATTTCCGGCGCGGACGCCCCGACGACACGGATATTCCCATGACGCAGCTCGCCGATATTCAGAATTCCCGCGACGAACGCGCCCTGCCGATCAACAAAGTCGGCGTGAAGGGGCTTCGCTATCCCATCGTGGTGCGCGACAAGGCCCACGGACGCCAGCACACGGTCGGCACCTTTCGCATGGCCGTCAATCTCCCCGGGCACTTCAAGGGCACGCACATGTCGCGCTTCGTCGAGGTGCTCGAGCGCCATCAATCGAGCATCTCGCTGCGCGAGTTTCGCGCGATGTGCGCCGAGATCAAACAGGCGCTCACCGCGACCGAGGCGCATGTAGCCGTGGAGTTTCCGTACTTCGTGGAAAAGACGGCGCCGCGCTCCGGTGCGCCGGGGCTGGTGAGTTATGCCTGCTCGATCGAGGCGAGCCTGAACCACGAATTCGACATGGTGCTCGGCATCGTGATCCCCGTGCAGACGCTGTGCCCGTGCAGCAAGGAACTGGCGAAGGTGTCGGCCCACACGCAGCGCGGCGAAATCACCGTACGGGTTCGTTTCCGCGAGTTCGTGTGGATCGAGGATCTGATCGCGCTGATGGAAGAGTGTGCATCGAGCCCGATCTGGTCGGTGCTGGAGCCGGAAGACGCCGACTTCGTCACGCGCCACGCGTTCGAGCATCCGGCCTTCGTCGAGGACGTGGTCCGCGAAGCGGCGCTGCGTCTGCGCGCGCACCCGGCGATCACGTGGTTTTCGGTCGAGGCCGAAAACTTCGAGAGCATCCACAACCACAGCGCGTACGCGAATATCGAGATGGCGGACGAAGGAATTGGGTGATCCTTGATGACGAGGCTGCCAAGTCGTACGATGGCCCGAGTGCTGGAGGCCATATGAACGCCGCGCGGGAAACCGCTTTGAAAGACATTCGAAACCGCGTGTTCTCGCTCGACGAAGACGGGCTTTGGGATCTCGTCGTTTCGCTGTTCCCGGACGCGGCCGAGGAAACGCGCGAAGACATCTACGATGCCCTGCTTTCCGCGGCCCGAAAGGAAAACCTCGCCCGGAGCGCGGACGACGTCTTCGCTGAGGAGGACCGACGCCGGGGAATCACTCGGTGAGTTATCGAGTCAGCTTTCATCCGTCCGCACAAAAAGAGCTCTCCCGCCTTCCGAACGACATTTTCGAACGAGTGCGTACGAAGATTCTGGCCCTGTCGGAAAATCCACGGCCGGACAACTCGCGAAAACTGGTCGGAAGCCGGGACTGGCGCATCCGTGTGGGGACGTGGCGAGTCGTTTACCGCATCGACGACGACGCGCGAGAGATCACCATCACCGTGATCGGACATCGACGCGAGGTGTATCGATAGGCAGTTCGCCGACCGTTTTTAGCCCGAGTTATCGGTCCAGCACCGTGCGAAGCGTCCGCAGCAGTTCCATCAGCTTGTAGGGTTTGGGCACGAAGGCCGAGGCGCCGCGGCGTAGATAATCGTCGCGGTCGATCAGATCGGCGTGGCCGGTGGAGATCACCACTTTCGCGTTCGGCGACTTGGAGCGGATGATGTCGAGCGCCTCGCCGCCGGACATGCGCGGCATGGTGAGGTCGAGGATGACCCCGCCGATGCGCGCGCGATGCTCGATAAACGCCTCGACACCTTTGCGCCCGTCCTCGGCGACGATCACGGTGTAGCCCGCCTGCTGGAGCGTCTCGCGCAAAATGTCGCGGATCACCGCCTCGTCGTCCACCACGAGAATCGTCTCGGTGCCGCGCGGCAGATCGACCGCGATCCCCGGCGTCGCTTCGACGGACCGCGACTCGGCCGCGGCGGGCAGGTAGATGCGAAACTCGGTGCCCGAACCGAGACGGCTGTCGAAGTCGATCCATCCCTCGTGCTGCTTGACGATGCCGAAGACGGTCGCGAGACCGAGGCCGGTACCACGCCCGGCCTCCTTGGTCGTGAAGAACGGCTCGAACAGCCGCTGCTTCGTCTCCTCGCTCATCCCCGCGCCGTTATCCGCGACGCGCAGCAGGACGTAAGCGCCGGGCTTCGCCTCGGGACGTGACGCGACTTGCGCGTCGTCGATGTCCCAGTTCGAAAGCGAGATCGAAATCGTGTACCGCTCGCGCAGCGCCGTCGCCACGCGGCCGTCGAGCACGTCCGTCAGGGCGTCGCGGGCGTTGATGCACAGGTTCATCAGCACCTGCTGCACCTGCCCGGCGTCGGCGTTCACGCGGCGCAGGTCTTCGGGAACCTGCGCGTCGATATGGATACGCCGGTCAAAGGTTTCACTGAGCACCTTGCGCGTCTCATGGACGATCGTCCCCAGGTCGAGGACCTTGCGTTCGAGTTTCTCCTTGCGTGAAAACGCGAGCAGTTTCTTGACGAGATCCGCCGCGCGCGCTGCCGCGGCCTTGGCGTTGTTCAGGTATTCGCGCCCGGCATCGCCGACATACAGCGACGCGAGTTCCTGATTGCCCATCACGCCGGTCAGGAGATTGTTGAAGTCGTGGGCAATGCCGCCGGCCAGCGTACCGATCGACTCCATCTTCGACGCGTGCAGGAGCTGCCGTTGCAGGTTTTCGCGTTCCTGCTCCGCGGTCACCTGCGCGGTCACGTCGCGAATCGCACTGTGCACCTTTGTCACGCCGTCTTCGGCCTGCCGTACGCCCTGCTCGCGCAAATGCACCGTGCGTCCTTCGCGCGTCTGGAATCGGTAGGTCCATTCGACATCGCCCGGGGGACCGTCGAAGGGTCTTCCGCCGGGCTGCGTGAAGACGTGGCGGTCTTCGAGGGGGATGCGCTCGAGCCACCGCTCGATGCCGTTCGTCATCTCCTCGGCGGAGTACCCCAGAATCTGCTCGCAGCGCCCGCACAGGAACTGCGTGGAGGGATGCGCGCCCAGCGCCCGCGTGACGATGATGTCCGAGGTGCGTCCGGCGACGAGCGCGAAACGCTCCTCCGATTCGGTGAGCGCCTGCGCCGCGGCGCGCCGCTCGGACAGGTCCTGAACCAGCAGCACGTAGCCCGCGCGGCGTCCGTCCGCGCCCGTGAACACGCTGACGGTGGTCCGCGCGTGGATCGCGACTCCGTCGGCGCGCAGGTGTGTCAATTCGCCGGTATGGCGACCGGCGCGAAGGACCTCGTCACGAAACGGGATCAGATCGGGCGCGGCGCCCTCGTCCAGAAACTCACGCACGCCCTTGCCGGCGAGCGCTGCCGCGTCGTCGCTGCCGTGGATACGCGCGAACGCGGGATTTGCGAAGACGATTGTTCCTTCGAGGTCGGCGACCGCGATGCCCTCGCCGACCTGCGCGATCACGCGGCCCATCCACTCGAGCCGCGCGGCGGCGTCTTTTTGTTCGGTGATGTCGCGCCCGACCGCGTGGATCGCCAGCACCGAACCGTCGGGATCGGTGATCGGACGGTACGCGAACGAGTACCAGCCGAATCCGCCGACTTTGTCCTTGAGGCGCATTTCGATCTGCGAATCACCGCCGCGCGCCGCGCGCGACGCCGCCGCGCGCGCCCGCCCCAGGTCCGCGGGGTGCAGCAGCAGCGTGAAGTGGCTGCCGATCAGCTCGCGCGGTGAGTATCCGCTCGCGCGCAGAAACGCGTCGTTGACCTCGATGACCACGCCCTCGACGTCGAGCATGAAGATGATGTCGATCGCGTTTTCGATCAGGTCGCGATATTTGCGCTCGCTCTGCGACAGTTCGCGCGATCGGTCGGCGAGCAGTTCCTCGATGCGGATCAGCGAGCGTTCGCGCCGCGTCTTCTCGCACAGCGCGATCAGATAATCGATCTCGAAGGGCTCGCGCACGAACGCGTCCGCGCCATGGCGCGTCACGCGCACGGCGAGCGACTCCGCGGGCGACTCGGCGACGACGATGACCGTCGAGCGCTCTTCCGCGGCCTTCAGCTCGGCGACCAACTCCTCGACGATGCCGTCGGGCAGCGGATGGCCCAGGACGACGAGTTCCGGGCGATGGCTCTCGCGAAGCACGCGCGCCCGTTCAGCACCCGCGGCCTCGGCGACCTCGTAACCCGAGCGGCGCATGGCGTCGGCGACCATACGGCGCAGCGCGTCGTTCGCGTTGACCACCAGCGCGCGCACGGGCTTTTGCGGGATCTCGCCGGCCAGGAGTTTATCGACCGAGCGACGCAGTTCGTCGGGCGGGTAAGGCACCGGCAGGAAGTGGTTCGCGCCGTTGTCGCGCGTCACCTGTTCGGTGTCGCTCCCCGCGAACGTGGCGGACTGAACGAGAATCGGGACCCGGTTGAATCGCGGGAAATGGCTACTGCGCAACAGGCGGCACAGCTTCCAGCCGTCGATGCGCGGCATGTAGAGGTCGGTGACGACGAGATCGAGATCGGGTCCCTCGACGGCGCGGAGAATCGCCTCCTCGCCGTCGGACGCAACGACAACCTCGTGACCCATCTCGCGAATGGTGCGCGCGGTGAGATCGAGCTGAAAAGGATCGTCGTTGACGACCAAAATACGTCGGGTTTCACCCGCACCGGGCATCTGGTCGTCAGAACGCAAGGGGTGGACCATACCCACTCCGCGTGCCCAGATTTCGCCCCCGGCTCGGCCCGCCGAACCGGCGAGTCGCAAGCTGTCCTAAACGCACGAGGGCGCGAATCCATCCATGATTAAACCGGATTATGAAGGAAGCAGCTCTAAATGTCAAATATCCTTGAGGAATTTCCAGGCGAGGCTTCGGGAAGATGGACTTGCGGAAACGCCCTCACCCCCCATCCCCTCTCCCGTCATGACGGGAGAGGGGTGGCGAGCGAAGCGAACCGGGGTGAGGGTTCTCTCGCACGACGGACGGCGGCGACTTCCCTCAGTGCGCGGCCGGTCGGTTGGCCATCATTCGGTTCTGCGAGTCCACAAACGATCGAACGACGTCCACGGCGCCGTCGATGCCCAGGGAACCGGTGTTGAGAACGAGATCGTACTGCGTGGGATCATCGATGGCCGCGCTGAAGTTTTGCAGGATGAACGCCCGCTGGTTGCTCTCGGAACGCACGAGCCGTCGTTCGGCTTCCGCCTCAGGGACGTGGTAGTAGTTCGCCACGCTTTCGATGCGCATCTCGCGCGGGCAGACCACCCGCACGCGCACGCAGGGGTCGCGCGGCAGGATGAAGTTCGCGCCGCGCCCGACGATGACCGCGTGGCCGTGCCGCCCGATCGTGGCGATGACCCGGAGCAGGTGCTGCTGGTACTGGTCGGGCCACAGATGCTGGCGGCTGACCAGGCCAGTGATCCAGTGCGAGAGCAGGCTCTGCTCCTTTTCGTCGAGCGTCTCGACGATGGCCGTGCTCATGTTCACGCTTTGCGCCACGCGGCTGATGAGATCTCGGTCGAACAGATCCCACCCCAGCGTCGCGGCCAGACGCTCGGCCACCAGACGGCCTCCGCTGCCCGGCTCCCGCGACAGCGTGACCACGCTCTTCCCCGCGCCGCCGCCGCTGCCGCGGCCGCGACCCTCGATGCGCCAACGTCGGACCTGGTCCTCGACGAGCTTCTGCACGGAACGCGATGTGCTCTGCATGACATGCCTCCGTCCGTCGTCCCAATTGGGCTCATCGTGATGACTCAAAGAACGCCGATGGGGCGATTATAACACGATGGCGGAGAAGGGAAGGAAAAAATGACCACGCCCAAGTCGTGTCGTACGGCGTGGGCGTTGAGGAAGATCCGGGTTGCGCTCAACCGTTGTCGTCGAGCCAGTCGAGGATTTCCTGGAAGTCCGGGACCTGCGAGGCGGGGTAGGACTTGATCCAGACGAGGACACCGGTCGGGTCGATGAGAATATTGCCCCGCACGTCGGTGCCGGTCGCGGAATTGTAGAACCCAAACATGTCGGCGACCGCGCCCTTGGGGTCGATGTCGGCGAGCAGCAGGACGTTTTCCAGCTCGCAGTTCCCGGCCCAGTCGACCTGCGTCGCGTGGGTGTCCGCCGAGGTGCCGAAGGGCATGGTGTTGCGGCTCCAGAAGTCCGCCGCATAGTCGTCGAGCGATTTCATTTGAAGCGAGCACACGGCGGTGTTCGCCTTGGGATTGGTCGATAGCAGCACGTACTGGCCGAGGTAGTCGGACAGCGTCACGGTGCTGCCGTCGTGTGCGAGCAGCGACCAATCGGGCACGTCATCGCCCACTTCGAGGGGATAGTCGGCGTCGTCGTCGCCCGTGTCGTCGTCGGATGCGTCGTCGTCCGCGGCATCGTCGTCTCCGTCGTCATCATCCGCCGCGTCGTCGTCGCCATCGTCGTCGTCTGAATCATCGTCGCCGCTCGTATCCGTGGACGACGATCCGCCGCTGTCGCCGTCGACGGTCCCGTCATCGTCGTCGTCGCCCCCACACGCGCCGAAGCTCATCGCGAATGCCGCGCACAGGAAAAATCCCAAGAACCTCGATCGTCTCGTCATGGCCATCGACCACACTCCCGCCATCCGGCGACATACAATGTTCGTAACCATGCAGGGAGACCGCCCGAAAATCCATGACGCCCGTCGGGTTTTCCGGGAATTCCGTGAGGGATGATCCCGGGAACCGAAATCAATCGCCCTCGGAAAACGCCGAAAAGTATTCGGGCGCGGATTCGCCCATCATCACGTCGTAGATCAGCTTGAAGTTCAGCTTGAAGGCGCTGACGTAGTCCCCGCCCAGTCGCCCCGGCCGCTCCAGATTGTCGGTATAGAGCATGCCGGGAACGTGGACGTGGTGGCCGTGACGCTCGTTCGCGAGCGCGACGATCCGCTCGATGAGCAGGTTCTTCTCGTTCGCGCACGACGCTTCCTTGAACGCGGCGGGCACCTTGTCCTTCGCGAGGGCGTCGGCAATGGCGATGAGCTGCGCGTCGTCCACCGTCATCTCGGTCTGAAGGCTCATCGGCGCGAGGGTGCGGAAACCGTAATCTCGCGCGAAGTATTTGAGCGCGTCGTGAACGGTTACGATCACGCGCTTCGATTCCGGGATCCGCGCGGCCGCGGCTTTCGTCTGCGTGTCGAGTTCGCGAAGCTGGGTGATGTAGGCGTCGGCGTTCGCCCGAAACGTCTCCTCCTGCTGCGGCCACATGCGAATGAGCGTGTCGCGCACCTTTTCGACGCACAGGATGTAGTTGGGAACGCTCCACCAGATGTGCGAATCCGGCGGCGCATCGGGTGCGCGAACCAGCGACAAGTCCGGAATCTCGGCGAGCAGCAGGCCGCGCCGCCCGGCGAAGTCGATCGTCTCGCGCATGCGCGTCTCGAAACGCAACCCCACGGCGACAGTGAGCTGCGCGTCGCGCACGGCGATCGTGTCCTCGGCGCGCGGTCGGTAAGCGTGGGGATCGTCGCGGTGGCGAACCAGCGTCTGCACGCGGACCCAGTCACCGGCGAGACGCGTGACGAGGTCCGCGACAAGGGCCGTGCTGCACACGACGAGGGGCTTCGTCAGATCCTCGCCGGGCCGCTTGAGTTCCATGAACGGTTTGGCTTTCTGCGTCGCGGCGTCCTCGGGCCTGACCGTGGTGACGCCGACCTCGACGTCTTTGCAGCCGGCCGCCAGGAGCGCGAATGCCAGCAGGATGAGCGAAAGGCGGAGACGAAAACGGATTTCACGTCGAATCGGCATGAGCGACATTCAAACAGAATCCCGGGCGTGTGAAAAGCGACACCGCATGATTCGCCCGAGGCGCCGTCTCACTTGCCGACCATGCCGATCGCCTCGCCATCCTTGAAGTGATGAACGGCGAAACCGCGCGTCATCATCATCTCCAGAATCTTCGCACGCGGCAGCGTCGAGTAGAACGCAAAGAACCCGTGCCCGATCTGCGCGACGTAAAAATCGCGGCTGCCGGGCCTGCGGTAGCGGTCGATGTCCTGCCGGCTCAGGAAAAAGCCCATGCTGTCGAGTGGAATAAACGCCACGCCCCGTTTTTTCAGGTACGCCCACGGGGCCTGCTTTTCGTGCGCCACGAGCCCGCTGCCCGGTTGCGGCGAGCGCGCGACGGTCGCGTCCGTCAGGCCGAAAATGTCCACGGTCGTCAGGCCGGTGACGTACGGAATGATGCCGACCGGTCCGAGGGCGATCACGTCGTCGCGCCGCACGAGCCCCGCGTCCATGGCGACGCGAAGCTGTTTCGCCTGCGCGAGTTGGGAGTTCTGCCCGTAACGCAGGTTCTCGATGCGGATTCCCGCGAGGTGCGCGGCGACCGGCGCGTAGGTGCGGTTGAAGAGGTCGAACCAATGCGCGAAGGGCGGGATGCGCGCGATCGTGCCGAACTGCATCTCGCCCAGGTATGGAGTAACCGGTTTCGCGCCCGGTCGAAACGGCCTCGAGAGTTTTTGCGGGATGAGCCCGGAGACGAGCGCCACGGCCACGGCGAGCGCGATCGCGACCGAGCGACCGTTTTTCACCTGGCCTTCGACCACCGAGCAACTGTCGGCAACGAGCAGCGCGACAATGGGCAGGATCGGGTGGAGCAAACGGTACTCGAAGTGATCGCCACCCACCGCCGCAATGTAGAACGCATATGCCGTGACACTTCCCCACGCGAAGAGGACGTTCGCGCGACGACCCGCGTCGCCCGGGCGGATGATTCCGGCGAGCGCGATCGGCAACACGAAAAACGCGGCATGCTCGATCAGGAACGTGGCGAGATACGGCAGGCCGGTGTCGAACCGCGCGCCGGGCACCTTTGCGTAGAAGGTGTTGGGAAGCCACGCGCCGTAAACGTGGTGCCGCCACAACAGGTGCGCGATCACGGGCGCGGCAAAAAGCGCGACGCCGATCGCGAGGCGGCCGGGACGCATTGGACGGGAACGGCCCGCGCTTCGATCGCGCAACGCGAGGCCCGCCTCGGCCGCGAGGGTCATCGCGAAAAACAGCGCGCCTTCGAGCCGCGTCAGCGTGGCCGCCGCGAAAAACAGGCCCGACCAGGGGAACCAACCCGGTTCGTGTCGTTCTTCCAGACGCCTTGCCCAGCCGATGGTGACCAGAAACGTGAAGAGTGCGGTTTCGAGGCCGCCGGAACTCCACGCGACGAAGGTGCGATTGACGGCCAGCAACGCCGGTGCGATCAGCGCGTGCGCCCACGGGCGATCGGGGAACCAGCGGCGCCACGCGCGAAAGATCGTGACGAGCGTGAGCGCGGAACACGTCCAGCCCAAGGCGAACGCGGCGGTCTCCGGCCGGATCCCGACGCCCATCGCAACGCGCAACCACGCCAGCCACAAAAAGCCCGTGTAGCCTTCGACCGCTTCGCCCGCGTTGAAGACGGGGCCGAGCCCATCCACCCAGTTTTTCGCATAGCGAAAGTAGATGTACGCGTCGTCGACGAGGAACGGATAGGTGCTCGCATGCGCGACGCACGCCGCCATGACGAGGCCGAGCCCGAGCGCCGCCGTCCGCGCGGACGGGTCACGGGCCGGAGAGATGTGGTTTTGGCCGACGGACATTGGGACTCGATGGTGCGCGCATCATATCAGACGAGCGCCGCGCGGGAACGCATCGCAAAACGATTTCGCCCGAAAAGCGACGCGGACCGACAATTGTCATAACGGTCACCGCCCGGTTTTCGGCACAGGAAGAGATCCATCGGGAGGCCGCGTGACGGGGTTCATCGATCTGTGGCGTGTTTCGGGGCGGGTGAACCGCAGGACGTTCGCGATCGTCGGCGTCGTCGCGATGGCGCTCAAATACAACATCGATCGTATCGTCGCGGCGGTGTTCGAACGGCCGTGGGACCCGCTCCAGTACTGGTTCCCCGGGCTCGGCGCGACCGTGCTGCAATTGCGTCCCGAGGACGGCGCGTTTGCGGGCGCGATGTTGGCCACGGCGATCCCGTTCATCTGGCTCGGCACCGCGCTCACCGCGAAACGTCTGCGCGACATCGGCTGGCCGGTGTGGCTCGTGCCGGTCTTTTTCGTGCCCTTCGTCAACCTGCTGTTTTTCGTCGCCCTGTGCGTTGCGCCGTCGGCCGCGACGAAGACGGACGCCGATCGTCCGCGCTGGCTGCGGTGGCTGCCCGAGAGCGACCTCGGGTCCGCGCTGATGGGCGCGGCCGTCGCGCCGATGGCGCTGTTGCCGGTCGGAGCACTCGGGATCTACGGACTGCGACAGTACGGCTGGGGGCTTTTCGTCGGCATCCCCTTCGCGCAGGGGCTTTTCGCTGTGTTGCTCGCGTCGGTGCGCCGCTCGCGCGGCCTCGGCGAGTGCATCGCCATTGCGGGCGGTTCGGCGCTGGTGACCGGTGCGATCATCTTCTTCGCGGCGTGGGAAGGCATCCTGTGTATCGCCATGGCCTCGCCCATCGCGGTCACGCTCGCCGTGCTCGGCGGGCTCGTCGGTTGGGGCATGGTTTGTGCGGGTTCGGCGGGCAGCCAATCCGCGGCCGGGGCCGCGCTCGCGATTTTCGTGGCGCTCCCCGCGCTGATGGGCGCGGAATATCAGGCCGGGTCGCGTCCCGTCGTGCTGCCGGTCCACACGGCGATCGACATCGAAGCACCGCCCGAGGTCGTTTGGCGTCACGTCATCGCGTTCGCCGAGTTGCCGCCGGCCACCGAAACGGTCTTTCGTCTCGGTATCGCGTATCCAACCCGCGCACGCATCGAGGGCACGGGCGTGGGCGCGGTGCGCCACTGCGAGTTTTCCACGGGGGCGTTCGTCGAGCCGATCACCGTGTGGGACGAGCCGCGGCGGCTGGAGTTCGACGTCGTCGCGCAGCCGAGGCCGATGGACGAGTGGTCGTGGAGAGACCACGTCGACGCTCCGCACCTGGACGATTTTTTGGTGAGCGAACGCGGGCGGTTCTTGCTCACGCCGATTCCCGGCGGGACGCGTCTCACCGGGACGACGTGGTATCGGCACAACATCTGGCCCGAAGCGTATTGGCGGCTGTGGTCGGACGGCATCATCCATGCGATCCACCGGCGCGTGCTGGGGCACATCAGGAATTTGGCTCTGGCGGAAGAGCCGGCTTCGTGAACGTCACGGCGTTTTCTTCAGGCCGCCCGCGATCGCAAAAACGTAGTCCGTATCGTAGCACCGTACGTACAGGGTTTCGTCCTTGAGAATCAGATACTCGGGGCCCGACTTGACCGGGACGCGCGCGCGCACCTTTCCCGAGAGGCGATCGAGGACAAACACATAGTCCGGCTCCGCGGTGAACCCGTATCCGCTGATGATCGCGTCGCCGACGATCACGAAATTCGTCGCATTGGCGACGAGCGCCGCGGACCGCCAAAGCACCTTGCCGTCCGACAGGTCGATCGCGCTGACATAGGCGTTGAATCCGCCGGAACTCGACGCGTAGGTGCGGTGGAAGTTCGACACGTACAGAACGTCGTCGGTCGCGACGGCCCAGCGAATCCCCATCCCGACATACGGCGCGTCGCCCGGTTTGATCTTCGGCGGTTTGGTCCACGCGTGTGCGTCGACGATGGTCTTCGCGACGCCTGTCGTTGCGTCCGCGACGACAACGAATCGACCCCCGTCCACATCGCCGTAAATCATGCTCATTCCGCCGGGACCGGCGTACGCCTCAATCAGGGTGTACCCTCGAAAGGTCCTCGCGGCGGATCCGATTTGCGCGATCGGATGAGACGGCGTTTTACGGTACGGCGAGAGGGCGAGGTCGTTTCTTACAAACCACTCGTCCACGTCCGTGATGTCGTTCTTCGACGAGGAAATCGCTTTCAGGGTTTTGCCGGCGGGCGCGGACCGCGGCGGCGGCGGAAAGTTGGCGATTTTCAGGACGATCTCTTTGGGATCATCCGCCGCACCCACGTTGGCGATCAAAATGAGTCCGAATGCCAGGGCGAGCGCCACGCAACAACTTCGATGACGTCCCGACAAGAGTGCCTCCGAAAAGCGGCTAACGACTGCGAGGCGCGTCGGGCAATTCGTTGGTGTCGTCTTCGCGTCGCGGAAAGTCTTTCGCGAGCAGCTCGCCGCAGCGCGCGATCGCGCGAGTGAGACCGTCGGCGAGAGAACCGGCGCGTACCCCGGCGAGCACGAGCGCGACGACCTCGTCCCACGTTCCGTCGGGCACCTTGGCGTGAATGCCCTCGTCGGCGAGGACCTCGACGCGGCGCTCCAGCAGCGAAACGAAGATCAGGATGCCGGTTCGGTCGCGGGTGCGCGACACCCCGTTCTCGACGAACGCCTGAAGCGCGCGTTGGTGCACCTCGGTTTGGATCACACCCCGACCGACGAGCCGGACGCGAAGGGCTGGGAACAGGCGAGCGATGACGAGGCCCGCGAGGAAACCCGCCGTCACGAGAGCGACCGCGGCGGTCCAGCCGGTTTCCACGTTGACGATCGCCGCCGCGGCGATCGCCGAGAACAAACCGACGAGGCCCGCGACGAGATCGGCGTGGGGATAGTCGTCCGACGCGTCCACGATCACCGGCACGATTTCGCCCGACGTGTGCGATTCGGCCTCGGCCACCGCGCGAGCGATTTTATCCCGATCGGATTCGGACAAACGCGTGCCCATCACCAACTCCCCGACGCGCCGCCGCCGCCGAAACCGCCGCCGCCGCCGCGGAACCCGCCGCCGCCGCCGCGCGATCCGCCGCGCCCGCCGCCCATCATGCTGGAGGCCATCATGAACCACAGCATGGAACGGCCCCACGGCGTGGAGATGAGGACGATGAAGATGATCGCCGCGACGATGGACGAAAAAACGGATTGTTTCTTCTCGGCGCGGCGATAAGGATTGTCCGACCCCGCGGGCGCAGTATACTCGCCCTTCGTCGCGCGCATCATCGCGTCGAGGCCGCCGGAGATGCCGCCGTACCAGTTGCCGTCGCGAAACGCGGGCACGATGACGTTGCGGATGATCTGGGACGACTCGGCGTCGGTGAGCGCGCCCTCGAGGCCGTAGCCGACCTCGATGCGCACCTTTCGGTCTTTCGGCGCGACGATGAGGATCGCGCCATTGTCCTTGTCGGCCTGGCCGATCTTCCATGCGTCGCCGACGCGGATGCCGAAGGCGGCGATGTCCTCGCCGTCGAGCGAAGGCACGGTGAGCAACGCGATCTGTGTCGTGGTTTGCCGTTCGAAATCGGCGAGGGCCTGTTCGATCCGATCACGCTGCGATCCGTCGAGAATCCCCGCCGTGTCATTCACGCGCCCGGTGAGTTTCGGCACGGGAACGAGCGCGAGTGCCATACCCGCCAAAGCGAGCACGGCGACCATTGCGAAGGCGAAATGAATGCGGCGCTTCACGTTCGTTCGCCCCGGCAGGGTTGGATCAGAACTGGACCTTTGGCGCGGTCTGCGCGGCTTCGCTCGTAACCGCGAAATTCTCTTTCGTCTTCATGCCGATCACTTTGGCCGTGATCGCGCTCGGGAACTGGCGCACCTTCACGTTGAACGTCTTCACCGCCTCGATGTAGCGGTTGCGCGCCACGGTGATGCGGTTTTCGGTGCCTTCGAGCTGTGCCTGCAGGTCGCGGAAGTTTTCGTTCGCCTTGAGGTCGGGGTAGGCTTCGGCCACGACCATCAGGCGCGAGAGTGCGCCGCCCAGTTCCGACTGCGCCGACTGGAACTGCGTGAAGAGCTGCGGGTTCGAGAGCATCTCGGGCGTGACCTTGATCTGACCGACCTTGGCGCGCGCCTCGGTTACCGCCGTTAGAGTTTCGCTTTCGTGCGCGGCATAGCCCTTCACGACGTTGACGAGGTTCGGAATGAGGTCGAACCGGCGCTGATACTGGTTTTGCACCTCGCTCCACGCGGCCGTCGTTTCCTCGTCCAGGCTTTGCAGGGCGTTGTATCCGCAGCCGGGTAGGGCGACGAGCAGCAGCGCGGCGGCGACAAAAGTCCAACGAATTCGCGACATGGCGATTCCCCCATCGCCGCCGTGCGTGGCGGCTGGGCACAATTTAACCACGAACCGGCAGAGCGCAAGCAGAATCGACGATCCCGATTATGCACGGGTCCCGTCAGAACCGCCGCGCGAAATACAGCTCCCCGCCCCGGCTCTCGAATCCCGCGCGTTCGAGAATGCGAAACATGCCGGGCGCTTCGATCCGAACGCGCCCGGTCAGCAGTCGAACGCGGCTCTGAAGCGTCTTCACGACGGCCCGTTCGAGAAATCTCCCGTACCCGGCGGACTGAAGCGCGGGATCGATGAAGGTGTTGCGCTCGAACGTGTAGGAGAGCGCCGTGACGCCTTCGGGAGCAAAAAAAAACTTGCTCGCGTTGTGGCCGATGGGCACGCCTTTGCGTAGCAGCGTCAGGTTCACATCGGCGAAATCCGTCGTGCAGCAGTTGCGCGTGAGCTCGCCGACGTACACGCGGCGGCGATCGAGCGGGAGTTCGTCGAGGGTTTGCAGCCAGTGCGTGTCGTGCAGACGGTTCGCCGCTTCAACGAGGATCGGCACGTGATCGGGTGTCGTCGGCAGGACCTCGAGTTCGCCGTCGCGAAATCCGGTCGCGGAGGCATCGACGCGCGCCGTATCGCACACCATCTTGGCGCACGCCCAAACCACACGCCAGCCGGACTCCTGCAGCGCCGTGATCGCGCTCTTCGCCCGGGCGTCCACGATCGCCGCGCCCCATTCGATGCGCGCGATCGCCATCGACTCTGTGACCGCCGTCGCGAGGTTCCGCGCGGTCTGAATGTCATCCGCGAGCAGCACTCCGATGCGCCCGTGGCGCAGACCGAAGTACGCATGGTCCCACGCGGATTCCTTCCACGTCGCCACGCCGAAAACAGTCGCACCGTCCTTCAGCGCCATCAGTTCACCATCGGCGGCGTCATGCGTCATTGCGTTTTCGAGCAAACGTGCGTGGTCCTCGCGCGTCCACTCGCGGTGCCAATCCGTTGCGTAATGGGGTCGCTCACGCACGAAGGGACTGAGCACGGACGCGACATCGGACGCGGCGATCGCTGCGGGTTTCATGGCGTTGTCTCCGAGATCACGATTTCGCGGACGGTGAATCGCGTGGGGTGCCGGTGCGAAGGACGTACTCCGAAGCGCAAGGCGATGACCGCGCAGACCATCTGGAGAAAAGCACGACCGAGCGCGGCCGGCGAAAATCGCGACACGCCGTATCGCCGGCGAGTGAAATCGATCGCGACCTCGGCGAGATTGCCTTCGCACAACGTGCGCAAAAAGTGTCCGTGCGAGACGTCGCTGAATGCGCGCAGCGCGAATTCCCGCCGCCAAACCTTGAGCAGGCAGTGCACATCGTGGATTCGCAATCCGCCCAGCAGCCGCGCAAATGCGTTGATCGCGCGCGACGGCGCCATGCGCCACCAGGGATCGCTCCGCCCGACGCGCCGCGCGCACACGGCGTCGATGCCGTCGGTGGCGTACGCGATCAACCGATCGATGGCCGCCGGATCGTGTTCGATGTTGATTTCGGTCGTGGCGACGAGCTGCGTCGTCGCGTGCTCGAAGCCCGCCCGCAGGGCCGTGTGCAGTCCGTGGTTGGCGGCGAGGCGCACCACCTGGGAGTCGGCTCGCTCGCGCACCCAGCCCGCGAGATGGTCGAATGTCCCGTCATCGCTGCCGTCGTCGACGAAAAGCACGAACGCCCGCCCGCTCCGGCCCGAGCGCCAATCGTCGATTTCACAGAGCGCGTCGTCGAGGGCATGCGCGCCGTTGAACACCGGAATCACGAGCGTGATATCCGGGTCAGTCATCGCGTTTCGCGCAAGTCGTGATACCGCTGCGCCTTGCGCTTGCCGGGCACGTTCGCGCGCGCGGCGATCTCCCCCGGCTGCGCGAGGTGCACCTCGGGTGTGAACTGCAACCGGTCGCGAAACGCTCGGATCACGGCCTCGGTCGCGTCGCGTCCGTCGCCGCGCGGGGCAATCACGACGCGCACATTCGTGCGATGCCATTCGTCGTGGAAGACCTCGAACAGGTAGTCGGCGACCTCGGGTGTGGCGAGCAGCAGATTCTCGATGGCGGGCGGATAGAGGCTGACGCCGCCTTTGATCTTCAGCATTTGGTCCGCGCGCCCAAGGATCGGCCCGAAGCGGTCTGATGTCCTGCCGCACGGGCACGGCGCGCGCATCAGAAACGTGATGTCGTCGATGGCGTAGCGAATGAGCGGCAAACCGCGATAGGCGAGCGTGGTGACGACGAATCGACCGACCGCGCCGTCCGGCATCGGCGCACCGGAATCGACATCGAGCACCTCGAAGACGTGATCGGAGGCGTGCGTGTGATAGCCGGTGTGCGCCGCGCACGCCGCGCCCGAAAACCCGAGCTCGGTGTTGCCGTAAACGACGCGTATCTCACGACCGGGCCAGAGGTCTTGAATGCGGCGCCCCATCTCGTTGTACGTCAGGTCCGGCGCAAGGATGTTCTCGTTGACGATCAGGAGTTTGCGCACGGGCAACCTGGCCATTCGACCGAGATCGTGTGCCACCTCGCCGAGCCGGATCGCGAAGCTCGCCGTCGCGAAGACTCCCGTCGCGCCGAGCGCGACCATCGTCTCGATCTGCTCGTGTGTGTCGCCGGGCCCGAAGCGCAGCGTCCCGGCGCCCGCTGCCTGAAACGCAAGCCAGAAATTCAGCCCCGCGATCCACATCTTCGCGCCGAGCGGCATGGTCATCTGAAAAAGGTCGCCCGT
The DNA here is from genome assembly GCA_020845895.1 of Deltaproteobacteria bacterium. Taxonomy (NCBI): domain Bacteria; kingdom Pseudomonadati; phylum Myxococcota; class Myxococcia; species Deltaproteobacteria bacterium. The sequence goes on from JADLEX010000141.1 coordinate 56,074, forward strand.
TTCGACCCCCGCGACACGCAGCAGGTCGGCGCTGCGCGCGGCGAGGCGGTCGAGATCGCCCGCGCAATAACGAAACACCACCGGCGCGCCGGTGGTCCCGCTGGTGGTGAACACCTCGCGGACCTCACCCGGCGGCACCGTGTTCAGCTCATCCCCGTGTTCGCGCAGGTCGGTTTTGGTGATGAGCGGCAGGCGTTCGAAATCGTCCCAGGTGCGCAGGTCGCCGGGTTCGAATCCGGCCTCGGTCCAGCGGCGGCGGTAGAGCGGGGCGGCGTTCCACGCGAACTCGATCTGCGCGCGGATGCGTGCAAACCGGTAACGATCAACCGTTTCGAAATCCCATTCGAGGGCGTCGTGCGGAACCCCGGAATCCGTAAAAGCCATGGCGCGCTCGGTTTGGACTGGAATCAAAGCTTAGATTCACTAGGATGCCAAGACAAGCGAAACACATCCGATCCCCGTCACCCGGCACGGAGATGCCGCGTTGTCGCAGGAACTCGAGACCAAAACCCGTCGCGCCGGTCGACTCTTCGCGCTCGAGTCCGCGCTGTTGATCGCGTATGCGCTGGCGACGGCGGTCTTTGGGCACATGTACGACGGCCTGAAGCCGTCGCCGGCCTGGGGGTGGTTCTGGCTCGGCTACGGGGTTCAGTGCGCGGTTCGGTGGGCGGTCGTTTCGCGTTGGTGGGATCGAACTCGTCCGGGAGCCCGGCTGATATTCACGTTGCTCTTCGCCACCGCCTCCATCGTCGCTGGCGCACAGGCACTCTGGCATGTCTTTCCCGGTTATTTCATCTCTCTCGCAATTTTATGGGAATTTGTCGTCGTTTGGACGGTTGTTCAGATCGGAATACTTGCGGCGATGCTCGTGGCCATCCGACGCAAACGGCGTGCCTGGGTCGATCTGCGCATCGCGCTCGTTGCACTGGCCTTCATCGATGCCGCCATTTGGCCGGCCACCATGGCGACGCTTTGGCGACCGCCCGATCCGGTCGAGTGCGCCGCTTGCGCCGTGCCCGGTGAGGTCGAGCGCATGTCGCCGGTCGCCACGGCAGCCGACCTGTCTTATCCCTTCGCGATTTTGCCGATCCCCGATCGAAACCTCGTCGCGGCGACGTTCAAAATGGCGGGCAATCTTCTGCTGCGTCCGTGGAACAAGCCCGACGCCAATCGACTGTATCTCTTTGATGTGTCCAATCCCGATGCCGTGCGAACGCGCATGATCGCCATGGACGGCGACATGCTGCCGCAGAACATGGCTTACGTGAAAAGCACCGATGAACTGCTCGTCGCGCATACCGGATCGGGCAAGCACGCGGTCGAATCGGTTCGCTTGCGCGATTTCGAGGGCGCTTATCGTTCGAGGCGCGTGCCGCTCGACTACGAACCGCACAGCCTCGTGGTGGACCCCGACGAGCAGTGGTTCTCGGTTGTCGGCATGGACGCGGTGGGTCGACTCGCGCTGTGGAGCCTGCGCGACTTCGGCCGATTCGGCGAGCGCGACGTGCGAGTCGGCGCCGCGAATATCGTCGGTGTATGGCAGTCGCCCGGTTCGGCGCGGTCCTATTGGGCGGGGATCCCGTTCCGGCTCATCGAGTACGACCTCGCGACGGGCAGCGTCCGCACCACGGGCGTGCCGTTCGCGCTCGGGTATCTCGAGGCCGACGCTCGGCGTCTCTACAGCACCGACGTGGCCTTTCGCGGGCTCTACGTCGTCGATCTATCGACGTTCACGATGGAGCGACGCGTGCCGCTGCCGTTCACGCCCCGGGCTCTTGCGCTCATGCCGGGGACGGGCCTGATCGCCCTCGGCGACTGGATGAACGGCGACGTGTGGTTCTACCGGCTCGCCACCTGGGAACCCGTGGGCACGCCGATCCGCGTGGGACCCTACCTGCGCGCGCTGGCGTGGGACGCGGCTAGCGGAGAGTTATGGGCCGGGTCGAAGTGCGGGGTTTTTCGCATCCGCGCGGAGCGAATCCGGCAAATCGTCGGCGGCCCCTGAGATGGTGTTACGCGTTTCCGCCCCCAAAAGCGGGCCCCGAAGGTTTGCACCTTCGGGGTGGTGGGGCGGCTTCGGGCAGGAGGCGTCGGTGAGGACGCCCTTTAATGGGTTGGGCAGTAACCCATTGGAGGCAATCAGGGGTTCGCGTGCGCGGCGAGCATCTTGAAGATGTCGTTGGCCGACCGCGCATAGCCGAGGGATGCTTTGAATTCCTCGTTCATGAAGCATTCCCACGCCTTGTCGAGGACGTTGTTCGCGTTCTGGAACCACTCGTAGGAGGTCAGAACGGTTCCGTTGAACTTGATTCGTTCGTCGCCGTAGTACTCCGCCGGCGACCACGTGCCGTTGACGTAGGTGTCCGAGAACATCGACGCCGTACGCTTCTGCACCAAGCTCACGCGGTCGAGCACCGCTTCGGCGAGGTTCATGAGCTGCGTGACGCTCACGGCGGGGACGGTGACGTCGTTGACTCGCGGCGGATCGGCGCTCGCGAAGGTAGGGGTCAGAATGGCGACGGTCAGGGCCACGACACTCAGCGCTTTCTTCAACATCGGCGGTTCCTCCCTGGATCCCATTTCAGCTTCTCAACAGCACCAGTTCGCTTCGACGTCCGTATCCCTTCGCAACCGCCGTGCCAAAACGCGAGGATCTGAAGAGCTTCATTTTATTTCAATAAATTCAGATAGTTATGCAGTGATTCGGCAGCCGCTGGCCGCGCCGAGGTGGGCGATGGCCTTGGCGCCTCCGGTAAATTCGTAAAGTCGGATTACGCCACGTCAACCCACGTCGAGGTCGAAAATGGTCGCGTTGAGGCGCATTCCAGGCGACGGGGACGCATTTTTGACCCACATTGTCGTCACGCACCGCGTCATGCTATAAATCGCGACTCATCGGGTGGCGTGAAACGCGCGAATGGCGCACGGAGCTTCTCCGGGCGGCCGCTCGAACCGAATCAGCTTCATCCGGCCCGGTTTCGGCGTCCGCGCGGCGACGACGTGGTGGCGTATTATCCGGTCGGCACCGCTCCCGCGTTCAGCCGCGGGGGAGTGGAAAATGGGTGCGAATTTGAACGAGAACCGACAAGCGAGCGAAATTCGGGAGTTGATCGACCGCTGGATATTCCCCACGGGCCGCGACCACGATGCGTGCGGCGTGGGGGCCGTTTCGGTCGGTCGGACGCCGCAGGGACGCAAGGCGATCGATCTCGCGCTCAAGGCCGTGTGCAATTTCGAGCACCGCGGCGCGTGCATGCCCGACGGAACGGGCGACGGCACCGGCTTTCTGATCGATATCCCCAAGCCGTTTTTCGCGCGCGCCCTCGCCGAGGCGACTCCCGGCGCCGACAGTTCGGTCCTCGACGGCACCGGCTGGGGTGTGGCGACGCTCTTCATCACGCCGTCGTTGTCCGACGAAACGGCCCGGGAAATTTGCGAGAAAGCGCTGGCGTCGATGGGCATCACCATCGCGCTCTGGCGGCATGTTCCCCTCGATCCCTCGGGGCTCGGCACGCTCGCGGCGAGCGCCACGCCGAAAATGCGGCACGTGCTCATGCGCTGGACGCCCTGCGCGAGCGACGAACAGACGCTGCGACTGATGTTCAAGGCGCAACGACGCTTGGAAGACAGCATCCGCGCCGCGGATCTGCCGATCTACATCGTTTCGTTTTCCGACCGCGTGCTGGTGTACAAGGCGATGGCGGCGGGCGCGCAGTTCACGCGGCTCTTCCCGGACCTCGTCGCGCCCGATTTCGAAGTCGGCACGGTGGTTTTCCACCGGCGATTCGCGACCAACACCTCGCCGAACTGGAATATGTGCCAGCCGTTCCGCCTGCTGTGCCACAACGGCGAGATCAACACGATCCAGGGCAACCGGCAGGCCGTGCGCACGTGGGAGCGGTACGTCGCCGCGAGCGGTCGGTTCGAGGACGACTGGCCGGCGAATTCGCTGATCCCGAACCAGAGCGATAGCGCGGACCTCGACGGCGCGGTGCAGGCATATCATGCCGAGGGCCGCACCTTGGCCTACGTGCTCGCGATCCTGATGCCGAAATCCTGGGAGAACTCGTCACGCAACTTCGCGCCGGAGATGCGCGCGTTCTTCGAGTTTCACAAGCGCGCCATGGGCTCGATGGGCGCCTGGGAAGGTCCCGCGGCGATTCTCGCTTACGACGGTCGGCAGCTCATCGCCTCGCTCGATCGCATGGGGCTTCGCCCGCTACGCGTGAGCCAGAGCATCGACGGCACCTTTATGGCGGCGTCGGAGCACGGCATCTTCGAGCACAACCCCGAGCAGATCGTTTTTCGGCAGCAGCTCACGCCGGGCGATCTCGTGCGTTTCGACCTCGACACGCAGCGCATCGTTCACTCGGCGGACGTGTACTACGAGATCCTGCGCGAAACCGCGCCCATGCTCAAAACCACGTTCCGCGACATCAATTCGCGCCAGATTCACGCGCCGACCAGTTACGGCATCGACGACACGATCTCGCATCCCGATCTCTTTCATTTCCGGGGCCGCCTCGGCGCGTACCTGCGCGCGTGGGGTTGGGATTCGAAAATGCGCCAGGAGAGCACCGATCATCTGATCGACCTGGGCAAGGAAGAGATCTACTCGATGGGATACGACCGGGCGATGCCCGCCCTGTCGGTCGACGGCCCGACCATTTACCAGTTCTTCCAGCAGCGCTTCGCGCTCGTCACCAACCCGCCGATCGACCCCTACCGCGAGGGGCGCGACATGGCGCTGGTGACCTACCTCGGGCGCATGCCGGACGTGCCGCCGCGCACGAGCCCCGACGCGGTGAATCTGCGCCTCAAGTCACCGATCCTCACCATGCGCACGATCTCCGAAATCGCCGGATCGGAGCATATGCCGGCTCGCGTTGTTCGGATGACGTTTGCCGCGGGCGGCACCGGCGCGGACATGCGCGCGGCGCTCGACGACGTGATCGAGAAGTCGCTGTCCGCGGCGCGCGAAGGCGTGCAGGTGCTGGTTCTTTCCGACCGCGGATGCTTCTCCGAGAACCAGTGGCCCGTGCCCGCACCGCTGGCCGTCTGTTCGGTCAACGATGCGCTGATCGAGCACGGCCTGCGCCCGCTGACGAGCATCGTGGTGCAGTCCGGCGAGGTCAGCGAGGCGCACGACGTGGCGGTACTGATCGCGCTGGGCGCGACGGCGGTGCATCCGCACGCCCTGTTCCGCTACGCCATGGAACGCAGCCGCATCAAGGGCCGTCAGATCGGCACCGGCATGAAGAACGCCACCGAGGGTCTCGAAGAGGGCCTTCGCAAGATCATGTCCAAGATGGGCATCTGCACGATTCAGGGCTACCGCGGCTCGATGCTCTTCGAGGCCGTCGGCCTTGGTCCCGACGTGAAGAAATACCTGCCGGGCATTCCGTCGCGCGTGGGCGGCGTGGATTTCGACGCGCTCGCGGACGATGTCGCCCATCGCGTGCGTCACGCGGCGGCGATCGACGAACTGCCCGAGTTCGATTTCGACGAGCGCAGCTACAACGACCCCATGCGCATCGCGCTGTGGGAGGTCGCGCGCAGCGGCGGCGAGCTGGAGTGGAAGAAGTACTCGCTTCAGACCGAGAGCCGCCGACCGTGCACGATTCGCGACCTCGTGCGGATCGAACCGCCCGAGGGCGTCGAGCCCAAGGAGCCGCTGCCCGCGCAGGCCATCATGCGCGACTGCGCATTCGGCGGCGGCATGTCGCACGGAGCGCTGACTGCGGCGGCGCACGGCGCGATCGCGCAGGCGGCCAACGAGATCGGCATGATGACCAACAGCGGCGAGGGCGGCGAGGACCGGCGGCGCAACCGCACGGGCGAACTCGCGCACATGCGCAGCCGAATCCGCCAGGTCGCGACCGGTCGATTCGGCGTCGATGCCGAATACCTCGTCAACGCCGACGAAATCCAGGTCAAAATGGCGCAGGGCGCCAAGCCCGGCGAGGGCGGCCAGCTCATGTCGGCCAAGGTCACCGACGAGATCGCCCGGCTGCGTTACTGCCGCCCGGGCATCGACCTCATCAGTCCGCCGCCGCACCACGACATCTACTCGATCGAGGACCTCAAGCAGCTCATCTACGATCTGCGCGCGGTGAACCCGCAGGCGAGGATCTCCGTGAAGCTGTGCGCGGTCACCGGCATCGGAACCATCGCCGCGGGCGTGGTCAAGGCGGGCGCCGACATCATCGAGATCGACGGCGTCGAGGGCAGCACCGGCGCGTCGCCGCGCTCGTCGTTGCAGCACACGGGATTGCCCACGGAACTCGGACTGCGCGAGGTGCATCTCGCCCTCACGGAGCTCGGCCTGCGCGACGGCGTGAAGCTGCGCGCCGGCGGCGGCGTCAAGACCGAGCACGACGCGGTCAAGTACATGCTGATGGGAGCGGACCAGTTCGTTCTCGCGACGACGCTGATGATCGCGCAGGGCTGCATCCACTGTAACTGCTGCCACCTCGGCACCTGCCCCACCTACATCGCCGGAATGAAAAACACGCGCGCGGTGTGGCCCGGGTCGCATGCGCACGTCAAGAATTTCCTGCTGGCCTTCGGTCAGGGCGTGGCGGAACTCGTCGCGAAGCTCGGCTTCTCGCACCCCGAGGAACTCGTCGGGCGCGTCGACCTGCTGCGCCGCCGCGAGCTTTCCGAAATCGCGCGCAACCTGAAGGACGCATACGGCTTCGAGCCCGACCGATTCCTGCGGCGCGCCGAGTTGATGGATCCGTCGATTGTACTGACGGATGTGAAGGTTCACGCGCCGGACGTCCGAGCCGCGAGCCGCACGTCCATCGACAATCTTGACCACTCGGTCCGGTTGCTGATGGAGGCGGACGACGAGCTGCGAACGGCGATCGACGACGGTCGGCCGCTCCAACGCCGATACAAGGTGCACAGCAGCAGCTCGGTCGATTTCGGCGTCGGCGTGGCGGGGCGGCTCGCGAGAAAATGGGGCCGCGACGGCTGGCCGACCGCCGGGACGATTCATCTGCACACCACCGGCACCGGCGGGCAGAGCTACGGAGCGTTCTGTGTGAAGGGCATGGACCTGCGCCACACGGGTTCGTGCAACGACCACGTCGGTAAGGGCATGAGCGGGGGCCGCGTCGTCATCGCCCAGCCGGAGAATTTCTCGGGTAAGACGTGGCAGACGACGATTGTCGGCAACACGGTCGCGTTCGGCGCGACGGGCGGCAAGCTGTTCATCCAGGGCCGCGCGGGACAGCGCCTCGGCGTGCGCAACTCCGGCGCGACCATCGTCTGCGAGGGCGCGGGTCAATACGCTTGCGAATACATGACCGCCGGGACCGTCGTGCTGCTCGGACCCATGGGCGACCACATCGGCGCGGGCATGACCGACGGCGTGGCGTACCTCTATGATCCCGACGGCACGCAGGACGTGCGTTTCATGATCGACGAGCGCAGCGTCGCCATTTCGACGCCCAGCGAGGACGAACTCTACGAGGTGCTCGCCGCGCTGCTCGACGAATACCACGAGGCGACGGGTTCGGCCCGGGCGATCGAGGCGAGGCAGAACCTGTATCAGTTCACGAAGATCACTCCGCTCGCGGCCGTGTACGAGGAAATGAAGAAGAAATTCGCCGTCGATCTCGGCAAGACGATCGCGGGATAAGGCCAGGACAAGATGACGAAGGTGATGAAACGGGATGAGGCGACCGCGACCGACTGGACGCCGCGGATCGCCCCCGACCAGATTCGGCGAAATTTCACCGAGATCAAGCCGCCGCTGGCGGATCTGGAGGCGCTCGTCGAGGCGCAGCGGTGCCTGTATTGCGAATACGATGTGCCGTGCATGCGCGGATGCCCGACGAAGATCGACATCCCGGGCTTCATCCGCCAGATCGGGGAGAACGACCCCGAGAGCGCCGCGCGCACGATTCTCGCGTCCAATGTTTTCGGCGCGGTGTGCGCGCGCGTGTGCCCGGTCGAAAAGCTGTGCGAGAGCCTGTGCATCTGCAACACGCTGCATAACAAGCCGATCTCCATCGGCAAGCTCCAGCGCTTCGCGACCGACAAACTGATGGCGTCGGGCCACTTGCCGTTCCGGCGCGGCGAACCGACGGGAAGGCGCATCGCGATCGTCGGCGCGGGGCCCGCGGGTGTGGCGGCGGCGTTCGAGCTGTCGCGCTTCGGCCACGATGTGGTGATCTTCGAAAAAGAGCGCGAGCCCGGCGGCCTCGACCGCTACGGAATCGCTGAATACAAGATCGACGCCAATTTCGTGCGACGCGAGATGGACTATCTGCTGAAACTCGGCGGATTCGAGATCAAGACGGGCCGCGCGCCGGTCGATCCGTCGAAGCTCAAAAAGCTGCTCGCCGACTATGACGCGGTGCTGATCGCCGTCGGCCTCGGCCCGACCAAGGGACTCGGTGTTCCCGGAGAGGATCTGCATGGCGTCGTGGACGCGCTCTCGTTCATCCGCCGCATCAAGACGCAGTCGCTCGACTCCGTGCCGGTCGGCCGTCGCGTGATCGTCATCGGCGCGGGCAACACGGCCATCGACGCGGCGACGCAGGCGAAGCGGCTGGGCGCGGAGTCGGTGACGGTCGTGTATCGTCGGGGCCGCGAGCACGCCAAGTGCACCGATCACGAGTACGAGATCTCGCTCGCCGACGGCTGCGAGTGGATCTTTCACGCCGCGCCGGTCGATATTCTCGGCGACGCGAACGGTCACGTGAAGAGTGCGCGGTTCCGCAAGGACGGCGAGGTCTTCGAGTTGCCCTGCGACCATTTTATCAAGGCGATCGGGCAGGAGCCGTTCTCGTGGATCCAGGAGGTGCCCGGCCTCGAACTCGAACCCAACCGGACCATCAAAGTCGATCCCATCACGTGGATGACCAGCGTTCCGGGGCTGTTCGCCGCGGGCGACTGCGTGAAACAGGCGAAAGAGGTCGTCAACGCCGTGTACGAGGGCAAGCGCGCCGCGCAGGCCATCGACGGGTGGATGGCGTTCGACGCCGCCAAGCGCTTCTAGGACGATCCACGTGGAATTCGACGCCTATCACCCCTCGAACGGCGACGGCTGGCGGCTCTATGTCCGCCGCGCGACCAACCCGGCGCGCTTCAATCCCGATCTCCGCCCGCTCGCCATCGTGCCCGGCTACGGCATGAATTCGTACATTTTCGGGTGGCATCCGCGCGGCGAGTCGATGATCGACTATCTCACCGACGCCGGTTTCGAAGTCTGGACGATGAACTTCCGCTGCCAGGACGAGACCGTGAACGAGGGCGGCGGGCGGCGCTACGGCTTTGCCGACATCGTGCTGCGTGACCTGCCCGCGGCGGTCGCGTGCATCATGGAGCACACGCGCTCGCGCCGGGACCGGCTCGACATCATCGGCTGTTCCCTCGGCGGCACGTATCTCTACGCCTATCTCGTCCTGCGGCCGGACAATCCGCTGGGAAACGTCGTGGCGATGGGCGCGCCGCTGCGCTGGGATCACGTGCATCCCATATTTCGGGTGCTCTTCGCCAAACCGAAGATCCTCGGACTCGTCGCCCTTCGCGGAACGCGTAAGCTCGCGCGTTGCGCCCTGCCGATCGCGGCGAAGATTCCGGGGTTTCTGCACATCTACCTGCATCCAAAAGCCGTCGATCTGTCGAAGCCCGAGATGCTGGTGAAGACGGTCGAGGATCCGAATCCGCAACTGAACGAGGAAATCGCGCGCTGGATGCTCGCGGCGGATCTCGTCATCGACGGTGTGAACATCAGCGAGGGCATGGCGGCGGTGACGAATCCGCTCTACCTGATGCTCGCGTGTGCCGACGGAATCGTGCCCGAGGCGACGGCGATGTCGGCGGCACGTCTCGCGGCGTCGAAGGTGAATGACGTCATCACGGTCGGCGACGCAAGTTACCCGATGGCGCACGCCGACATGTTCATCTCCGACGAGGCGCACCAGCGCGTCTTCGTTCCGCTCGCCGAATGGCTGCTCGCGCACCAGGACGGCGCGCGGGCGGATCAGACCGTCGCCGTTCCCGCGTCATCGCGCCGGGGGCGCCGCGCCTGACGTTTCGCGGGCGGCGGCTCGACCGGCCACGCCAGTCGGAAGCCTTCGCCGGTGACGATCTCGCGCGATACGACGGGCACCTCACCCTTCGGCGGCAGCACCACCTTCATCGGGCAACCACGCACGATGTCGCGGTCGATGTCGATGCCGGGCATGACCTCCACAAGCATCATCCCACGCTTCGTCAGCCGGAAAACGCCGACGTTCGTCACGTAGTGGACCGTCTTGCCCAGGCGCAGCGCCTCGGACCCGTTGAACGTGATCTGCGAGACGGCGTCCCGGAACTTCGGTTCGCCGCGTTTCGCGATCCGCACCCTGCCGTCTTCAACGCGCAGGTCGCCGTGCGCCATCCACGATCCGACGAACAGGATGTTGCGCGCGGCCGCCACAAGATCGGGCAGTCCGCCGGGGCCGACGTAGTTGATCATCTTCGGCCCGCGCTTCGAGACGTTGACGTTGCCGTGCGAGTCGGCCTCGAGCACGCCGAGCATTGTGATGTCGAGGTGGTCGTAGGCCATGTGAAAGATCTGCGCCGACGTGATGATCCTTTGCGGGCGCACCGCGGAGCCGAAGAAGATTCCCGGCGCGGGCAGGCCGCCGAGCACGCCGGTCTCGGTGAAAAACGTCACCTCGTCCTGCAGGCCGCCCTCGTAAATCAGCCGGCAGACCTCCTCGGGCAGGCCGGTGCCGATGTTGATGAGCGCGCCGCGCCGCGCGAGGCGCATGAACACCGATGAGGCGAGCCGGGCCGTGGCCAATTCGATCGGCGTGCGCACCGGTGCGATCTTGAGGATGTCGTTGGCGAACTTCAGCTTTTCCACGACGTGGTGGACGTCGGTTTCGTCGCGATGCTCCACGGTGAAACCGGGCCAGTACCGGCGCTGGGCGATCGATCCCGTCTGCTCGCTGCGCGAGTTGACGACGATGTAGTCCACCTTGTCCGCGGGAATGAAAATCTCGGCCTCGTTTTTCGGGATGATGTCCGCGACGCTGGCGATCACGAGGCCGCCGTCGGCGCGAGTCGCGAGCGCGCTTTCGTACGCCTCGGTCATCGTCGACGCGTGACGCTTGTAGATGTTGCCCTCGGCGTCGGCGTAGGGCGCGACAAAGAGCGCCACGTCGAATCGGGGAAACGTGAAGCGCATTTTGTCGCCCGCGCGCTCGATGAGCGACATCGTTTGCGGCGCGCCGCCGACGTAGGAGCCGTTCCCCACCGTCGGATCGAGAAACGTGCCGAGCGCGGTGTCGTGTTCGATCGACTTCTCGCCCCGCGACTTGGCTTCGAGCAGGAACGTCTCCATCCCCTGCGCCATCGTGTGCAGTTCGATGCGGCCTTCGTCGGCCGCCGTCAGCAACGCCCGTGCGGTTTCCAGGTGGCCCGCGACGAAGCGTGAGAGGAGCCCTGGGGCATTCAGTTCCTCGATGGTGCCCGGTACGCGGCCTCGACCGCCCTGCGCGCCGACGACGATCCACGTCAGGTTCTTCGGGTGCGCGCTGGTCGCGAAGAGTTCCTTGATGGCCCAGAAAAAGATCGAGCAGCGGGCGTTTGCCGCCATGCCCGACGAGAAGATGGTCGCGCCGTCGGGGATCAACTCGGCGGCCCGGCGGGCGGTGATGAATTTGGGGTGGACGATCGGGGGCTTTTCGTCGATGTCGCGGATGTCCCAGGTGGCGCGCCAGCGCGCGATGTGCAGCAACAGTTCGGCTTTTTCCAGCAGATTCATGGCGGTGCCCAAGGAATGAGGATGAGAAATGCGGGCGGGAACGTCCGTCGGTGCGCCCGAGCGGCGCACCGACATGGCTTTAGCGCCGATCGCGTCGATTTTCAAGAAAAATCGACATGAACGTCGAATCGAAAGCTACGCGGACCCGCTTCGGCGCGATCCGCGTCCGTGACGCGAAACCTAGTCGCGCTTGAACTTGGAGTAGTTGGGCGCGCGGTAGCCGACGAGATCCTCGTGACCCGAGTGCTCGATCATGCTGCGGATCCTGATCGGCAGGCCGAACAGCTCGATGAACCCCTCCGCGTCGCGCTGGTCGTACACGTCGGCGTGGCCGAAGGTCGCGAAGTCCTCACGGTAGAGCGAATAGGGGCTCTTGCGCCCTCGCACGAGCACGTTGCCCTTGTAGAGCGTGAGCCGAACGGATCCCGTCACGTTGTGCTGCGTGGACGCGACGAAGGCGTCGAGCGCCTCGCGTAGCGGCGTGAAATACAGACCGTTGTAGACGATCTCCGCGTACTTGGGCGCGAGCGAGTTCTTGAAATGCATCGTCGCCGCGTCGAGCACCAGCGATTCGAGTTCGTGGTGCGCGGCATAGAGGATCGTTCCGCCCGGCGTTTCGTACACGCCGCGGCTTTTCATGCCGACGAGGCGGTTTTCCACGATGTCCACGCGACCGATGCCGTGCTTTCCGCCGAGCTCGTTGAGCCGTTCCAGCAACACGACGGGATTCAATTCCTCGCCGTTCATGCCGACCGGCGAGCCGGAACGGAACTCGATCGTGATCGTCTCGCCTTCGGCGGGTGCGTCAAAAGCGCTCTTTGTGAGCTGGTAGATCTTCTCCGGCGCTTCGCTCCAGGGGTCCTCGAGCTCGCCGCCTTCGCTCGACATGTGCCAGATGTTGCGGTCGTGGCTGTAGATCTTCTCCGCACTCGCGGTGACCGGGATTTTTCGTTCGGCGGCGTAGCGCAGCGCGTCCTCGCGGCTGCGGATATCCCACTCGCGCCACGGCGCGATGATGCGCACGTAGGGGTTGAACGCGCGGAACGTCAGCTCGAAACGCACCTGGTCGTTGCCCTTGCCGGTGCACCCGTGCGAAACGGCGTCCGCGCCTTCTTCTTCGACGATGTCCATCATCCGTTTGGCGATCAGCGGCCGGGCGATCGAGGTGCCGAGCAGATAACGCCGCTCGTACACCGCGCCCGCCTGCATCATCGGGAAGACATATTCGCGTAGAAACTCCTCGCGCAAATCGGCGATGACGATGCGGTCCGCGCCGGTCGCGAGCGCCTTTTCTTCCAGCCCGTCGAGTTCGAGTCCCTGGCCGATGTCCGCGGCGAAGGCCACCACGCGGCAGCCGTAGTTTTCCTTGAGCCACGGGATGATGATGCTCGTGTCCAGACCGCCGGAATACGCCAAAACGCACGTCTTCACCGATTCACTCATCGCTCGCCTTGTCCTTTCGTGAATTCACGCCGGCAAAAAGTCGTGCCAGCACCAGATTTCGAGCCTGTCGGTCGCGGCAGGCCACCATCAGCGTGTCGTCTCCCGCGACCGTTCCCACCACCTCGGGCCAGCCCACGCTGTCGATCCGCACGCCGAGCAACGATGCCTGCCCCGGCGGCAGTTTGACCACGGCGATCGCGTCCGCCGGTTCCGCCGAGAGAATCTCGATCGGCGTTTCCGACAGAAATCCGCGCTCGGTGGGAATCGCATAACGCCCGCCGATTTTGACGAGGCCCAGGTGCGCGATGTCGCGCGAGACGGAGCTTTGCGTCGCCTCGATCCCCGCGCGCTGGAGTAGATCGACGAGTTCCTGCTGGGTCGCCACCGCGCGCTGCGCGATGATGCGGCGAATCGCGTGGCGGCGTCGCTGCGTCGAGTTCATGACGCTGCCCGCGCCGGGGCGAAGTACGACTTCGCGAGTTTCGTGTAAATCTTCGCAGCCTTTCGCACCTGCGCAATCGCGACGTGCTCGTCGGACCGGTGCGAGATGTGTGTATCGCCCGCGCCGATTTTAACCGCGGGAACATCGCCCAGAAACGCCCAATCGCTCGCGCCCGCGCCCACGCTGGTCTCGCCTCCCGTCGCGCGCAGCGCGAGGTCCAGCAGCCGGTGACCGGCGGGGGTGCGTACGGACGGCCAGTCGGTGCCGATCTGGCTGACGCGGCAGTGCTTGCACGCATCCTGAATTCGTCGCTTGATCTCGTCGTGCGTGTAGGTGGGGACGGTTCGCACGTCGAGCATCGCGGTCGCCGAGGGCGGCACGACGTTGTCGGCCACGCCCGCCGCGAGACGCGTCGGCGTGATCCGCACCCCGCCGAGATCGGGATCGACCTTCGGAAATTCCAGTTCGCACACGCGCGCCAGATCGCGTGCCAGCAGCAGGGCCGAGGACGGTTCGCGCCCATGTGCCGCGTGGACCTGTTCGGACATCGCGCGAAGTTCCAGAACCAGCAGCCCGCGCTGCGCGACGCCGACGTTGCACATCGTCGGCTCGCCGACCACCGCGGCGCCGATCGGCCCGAGACGGGGAATGGCCGCGATGGCCGAGGGCACGTCGCCTTCTTCGTTCGACGACAGGTACAGCAGAGCGTGGCCGTGGAATTTCGGATCGGCGGCGAGTTCGGCGAACGCGGCGCACATTGCGGCTGCGGAGCCCTTGGCGTCGGTCGCTCCCCGGCCGTAGAGCTTGCCGCCGCGTACCTGAGCGCCGAAGGGATCGACCGTCCAGCCTTCGCCGGGTGGGACCGTGTCGAGATGCGAGATGAACAGCAGCGCCGGACCGTCGCGACCGATGCGCGCCGTCACACCGTCCGTGCCGTTTTGCGCTCGCACGCCGAAACCGCGAAGCCAGCCCGTCGCGGCGCGCTGCACTTGCCGCGTGTCGCCGGTGATACTAGGGCGACGCACGAGTTCCGCGAGGAGTTCGACCGGGTCGGCGAGGGCCATCGTCAGATTTCCTGTTCGTACTGGTCGCGCTCGGGCCGCCCGACGATCATCGTTCCGCACCCTTCCGGCGTGAACAGTTCGGTGAGCAGGCTGTCCTCGGCGAGACCGTGAATGATGTGCGTGCGCTTGACGCCGTTCGTCGCCGCCCGAACGCAAGCGCGGACCTTGGGTCCCATGCCGCCGTCGATCGCGCCTTGCGCCGTCATCGTCGCGATGTCTTCAGGCGTGGCGAAGGGAACGAGCGTCTTCGGATCGGTCTTGTCGCGCAGTAGGCCGATCGTGTCCGTCAGGTACACGAGCTTCTTCGCCTGAAGCGCGACGGCGATCTCCGACGCCATCGTGTCGGCGTTGACGTTGAGCACGTTGCCCTCGGCGTCGGCCGCGAGGCTCGCCACGACGGGAACGATTTCCGCGTCGCACAAAACACATAGCGACTTGGGGTCGATCTGCTCGGCCCGCACGTCACCCACACAGCCATAATCGACGATGTCGGTGGAGCCGTCATCGAGACGCACCTCCATCGGCGCGCGTCGCGAGGTGACGACCAGATTCGCGTCGAGACCGGAAAGTCCCACGGCCATGACCTTGTTCGCACGCAGGGCGGAGAGCACGTTGAGGTTGAGCAGGCCGCCGTACACCATCTTGACGACCTCGAGGGTCGCCTCGTCGGTGACGCGCCGCCCGGCGATCATTTGCGGTTCCATGCCGAGCCGTCGCTGGTAGTCGCTCGCCTGGGGTCCGCCGCCGTGGACGACGATCACGCGGATCGAAAGCTGCTGCAAAAACGCGATCTGGTGCGCGAACGACGATAGCGCGGCGGCGTCGCCGAGAATGCGCCCGCCGATTTTCACGACGAAGGTTTCTCCGCGATACTTGCGGATGTAGGGCATGGCGGTTTTCAGCGATTCGATCAGCGTGTGCTCGGCCATCTTCGGCGATTCTCCTTCGTCAATCAGTATGGAAACACGCCCGGCGCGTTGAGCCCCGTGGTTTCGGGCAGGCCGAGTGCGATGTTCATGTTGTGCAGCGCCTGTCCCGCCGCGCCTTTCATCAAATTGTCGATCACGCAGGTGACGAGCGTCTCGTCGCCACGTTGTTCCACGGACACGTACGCAAAATTCGTCCCCGCGACGGCGGCGACGTGCGGCGGTTCGTCCATCACGCGCACGAACGGCTCGCCCGAGTATCGATCGCGATACAGCGCTCCAATATCGCGCCCGCTCAGATCGGACGAGGTTACGTGAACCGCGGCGTGGATACCGCGCACGAAGGGACCCGAGTGCGCGATCATCCGCACGCCAAGGTTGCGACCGGCGACCTCGCCGACGAGCCGGTTGATCTCGGCCTCGTGCTGGTGCGCGAGCGGTTTGTAGACGAACACGTTGGACGCGCGAAACGGGTGGTGCGTCGTCGGTTTGGGCGTCTGGCCCGCGCCGCTCGATCCCGTGATCGCGAAAACCGCCGTGCGCTCGGGAAGCAATCCCGTCGCGACGAGCGGAAGAATCGCAAGCTGCGTCGCCGTCGCCATGCAGCCGGGATTCGCGACGCGCGTGGCTGATTTCAGCGCGTCGCGACGCGCCTCGGGCAGGCCGTACACGAAGCTCGTGCACAGGTCGAAACACGGATGCTCGCCGTAGTGCTTTTGATACTCCGCAACGTCGGTGAGCCGAAAGTCCGCTCCAAGATCGACGACGAGTCGCGGGCGGGTTTCGAGAATCGACGGCATCACGCGCGAGCTTTCCCCGTGGCCGAGCGCGAGAAAAACCACGTCGGCTTCCCGCGCGACGACCTCGGGTGCGTCGCCCGTGAACACGCGCTCGCGATCGAAGGCGAAGGCGGGATGCACCTCGCCCCAGCGCTTGCCGGGATGCGTGCGCGAGACGGCGCGGACCTCGCCGACCTCGGGATGCGTCGCGAGGAGACGGAGCAGTTCGCCGCCGACGTAGCCGGCCGCGCCGATGACAGCGACACGAAGGGTCACGCCGCGCCCCGCTTTTCCACGATGCACCGGTGCACGACCTCGACAAGCCCTTCGGCGTCGTGTCGCGCGTTGTGCGCCGGGATGCCCAGATGCGTCGCGATGAAATCGCGGCCCACGCCGCTGTCGGTGACGGGTCCGGCCATGACGGTGATGGGCAAATGGAAGCGCTCCTTGAACAGTTGCCAAGCGCCCCATGCCGCGACCTGATCCGGCGCGCACACGACGAACGCCGTCCCGGCGGCGGCAAGCTCCGCGTCGCCGAGAATGTCGGCCACGCCGTACTCGCCGAGGATCCCGTCGCCGAGTTCCGCGACGATCACGTCCGCACCCTGCGGCGCGAGATGATTGAACAGGCCCTTCGCCACTTCGGTCGCCACCGCGTCGTGCGTGGTCGCCACGCCCGCGTCGTTGAACGTGACCGCGATGAACGCGCCTGCGTCGATCATGCCCAGCGTGTCGCGTCGCAGCGAAACGCCGGTCAGCTTGGTCGCGGCGACGCGCAGCCCGCGCCGCGCGAGGCGGCGGACGATCTCGATCGCCGCCACGGTTTTGCCCGCGTTCATGCTCGTGCCGGCCACGTACACGACCGGGGGGATCGGTCCGAGGCGAGAGGCGCCGGGAATCGCACCCGACCGGATATGCGCGGGCTCGCCGACCCGGTCGCCCGCGTGGGGGATGCTCTGCACCGCGCCGATGACCTCGACGTCGAAGGGCGGGCCGAGCTCGGGCACCGACGCGGTGCACCGCCCGATGATGCCGCCCATGTTGAGCAGTTGCAGCGTGTCGCCCGCGCGAATTTCCGGGGGGACGTCGCCCGCATAACCTTTGAGCGCGCGGCGGCGGCCCAGCACGCCGGCGACCACGTCGCCGAGACGCACGTCGATCAGGCGGCCCGACACATCCTCGATCTGGTTGTACGTGACCTTGTCGGTCAGCACGCGCACGGCGAGCACGTAGCCTTCCTCGGCCACGATTCGCGGGCCGACGAGCACCTCGCGCGCGAGTTTCGCATTGCGCGTCGAACTCGCGATGCGATCGAGTTTCAAGCGGATGATGGTCATGTGCCCGCGGTTCCTCCCAGGCGGTCGCGAAAACCGGGCCGTGAATAATTATGCAACCTATGCACGTTCAAAGAGGGCGGATCATAAGGAGATTTTTCTGCCCGTCAATAGGCGCCTTTCGGTCGGCGAGAGGTTCGATCGGCGCGACGCGCGACGCGCCGCGCCCGACTGGGAGACGTGACGTTCCATACGAATCGAAGAGCCGTCAACCTTGACTTTTCGAGCCCCGCTGTAAACCATCGGCGCTCACAAACAGCGCACCCCCAACGGTATCGAATTTTTTCGAGCACGAGGTGACCCATGCCGCTCAAAGAGATTGAGCGCTTTTCCGTGTCGTATTTGCAGGTGCTCGACGAACACGGAAAACTCGACGCGAAACTCGACCCGAAAATCCCGAAGGACACCCTCGTTCGCCTCTATCACGCGATGGTGATGTCGCGCGAAACCGATCAGCGGATGCTCAAACTCCAGCGGCAGGGGCGAATCGGCACCTTTCCGCCGTCGACCGGGCAGGAAGCGCCGACGAGCGCCGCGGCGGCGGCCATGGGGCCAAAAGACTGGTTTGTGGGATGCTTTCGCGATCTGGGCGCGCGATGGCTGTTCGGAGAATCGATCGCTCGGTTCTTGCTCTACCACGCGGGCTGGGAGGAAGGAAATATCACGCCGGGAGTCGATCGCTGCCTGCCCATGTCGGTGCCGATCGCCTCGCAGATTCCGCACGCCGTCGGCGTCGCCTACGCCATGCAATATCGCGGCGACCGGGCCGCCGTCGTCACGCACTTCGGCGACGGCGCGACGTCGGAGGGCGACTTTCACGAGGCGATGAATTTCGCGGCGGTCTGGAAATCGCCCGTAGTCTTCATCTGCCAAAACAACCAGTGGGCGATCTCGATTCCGCGCTCGGCGCAGACGGCGTCGGCCACCATCGCGCAAAAAGCCATTGCCTATCAGATGCCCGGCATTCAGGTGGACGGCAACGACGCGCTTGCCATGTTCCGCGCGGTGCGCGAGGCGCTGGAGCGCGCATACGCCGGTGAGGGTCCCACGCTGATCGAGGCGGTCACCTACCGCCTGATGATGCACACCACCGCCGACGATCCGAAGAAGTACCGTTCAGAAGAAGAAGTGGCGCGCTGGTGGAAGCGCGATCCCATCCCGCGCCTGCGCAAATACATGGAGTCGCGCCAGGTCTGGACGGAGAAGCAGGAGGACGCGCTGCTCGCTTCGGTGCGCGCCGAGATCGAAGCGGCGGTGAAAGAGTTCGAGGCCATGTCGGGTTTCAAACCCGATCTGCCCTTCGACCACGTCTTCGGTGCGCCGCACGCCGAGATCGAAAAGCAGCGGGCCGAGTTCCTCGCCGTTCTCCCGATGCAGGAGGAACAGGCCCATGGCTAAACTGACGATGGTGCAGGGCATCAACCTCGCGCTGCATCAGGAAATGGAGCGCGACGGCGACGTGCTCGTCATGGGCGAGGACGTGGGAATGGATGAGGGCGTGTTCCGCGTGACGGCGGGACTGCTCGCGAAATACGGTTCGAAGCGCGTCATCGACACGCCGCTTGCCGAGGGCGCGATCATCGGAACGGCGATCGGCATGGCGCTCGCGGGGTTGCGTCCCGTGTGCGAGATGCAGTTCTCGGGTTTCTCGTACCTCATGGTGGCGCAGCTCGAGGGCCACGCGTCGCGCTACCGGCAACGGACGCAGGACCGCTGGACGTGCCCGCTCGTCGTGCGCATGCCGTACGGCGCGGGGGTGCGTGCGCTGGAGCATCACTCCGAGAGCCGCGAGCACCTCTACTCCACCATCCCGGGCGTTAAAGTGATTCTGCCGTCGGGTCCGCGCAACGCCCGCGCGCTGCTCGCCGCCGCGATTCGCGATCCCGACCCGGTCGTCTTCATGGAGCCCAAGCGCTCGTATCGCGCCTTTCGCGAAGAAGTCCCCGACGAGCCGGAGACGATGGAGATCGGCAAGTCGCAACTCGTGGAAGAGGGCGACGACGTCACGGTGGTGACCTGGGGTGCGATGATGCGCCCGACCCTCGAAGGCATCGAGCTGCTGCGCAAGTCGCGCGGGCTCAAAGTCGATCTGATCGACCTGCTCACGATGACGCCGATGGACAGCGACACCATCGTGGCGTCGGTGAAGAAGACCGGGCGGTGCGTCGTCGTGCAGGAAGCGCCGAAGTCGGTGAGCATCTCGTCCGAGATCGTCGCGCGCATCAACGACGAAGCGCTGATGTATCTCGAAGCGCCGGTGAAACGCGTGACGACGTGGGACACGTGCACGCCGTATTTCGGGCGCGAAATGATGTATCTGCCGAGCCCGCCGCGCATCGCGGCGGCCATCGAAGAAACCTTGGCATTCTGACGGGGTATTTCGTGTTCGAGTTCAAATTGCCGGATCTGGGCGAGGGCGTTCACGAGGGCGAGGTGCTGAAGTGGTTCGTGAAACCCGGCGACACCATCGCCGAGGACGCGCCGCTCATCGAGGTCGAGACCGACAAGGCGGCCGTCACGATTCCCTCGCCGCGCGGCGGGCGCGTCGTGTCGATCCACGGCGAGGTCGGCCAGGTCATCCACACCGGCGACGTGATCTGCGTGATCGACGACGCCGGCGCGAAGCCATTCGCGAAAAAGCCCGCCGAGTCGAAGCCGCCCGAGACGGCCAAGGTTGTCGAGCCCGCGAAGGCGGCGACGCCCGCGCCCGTCGCGGCGAAATCCGCCGAGCCCGGTCGCCCCGTTCCCGCCGCGCCCGCGACGCGCAAGCTCGCCCGCGAACTCGGCGTGGATATCCGCCTCGTCGCGCCCTCGGGACCGGCGGGACGCGTGACGTCCGAGGACGTGCGCGCGTTCGCGTCCGGGTCGGTGTCGGCGCGACCGGTCGCAGCGGCCGATGAATCGGTCCCCGCGTTCGTCCCCGGCGCGGCGGCGGTGCCCTTCGTCGTCGTCGAACCGCTGCCCGACTTCTCGGTTTTTGGACCCGTGGAGAAGGAACAACTGCGTTCCGTGCGACGCAAGATCGCCGTGCGCATGGCGACCTCGATGACGATCGTCCCGCACGTCGCGCACATCGACGACGCCGACGTGACCGAGCTCGACGCCGCGCGCCTGCGTCTGCGCGAGACGATGAAGGACAAACCTGAGGGCCGCATCACGCTCCTTTCGTTCGTCGCCAAGGCGGTGATTTCCGCCCTGCGCGCGTTCCCGGGGTTCAACGCGAGCCTTGATCCCGTTCGCCAGGAGATCGTATACAAGCGCTATTACAACCTCGGCATCGCGTGCGATTCGCCCAAGGGCCTCGTGGTGCCCGTCGTGCGCGACGCGGATCGGAAAAGCATCGCCGAGATCGCCGCGTCGATCGCCGACGTCGCCGCGCGCGCCCGCGCCGAAAAACTCGCCGCGCAGGACTTTCAGGGCGGCACCTTCACGATCACCAACATCGGTCCCATCGGCGGGCGACTCGCCACGCCGGTCATCAACTACCCCGAGGTCGCCATCCTCGCCATGTTCCGCGTCGAGGAGCGCCCCGTGGTGCGCGACGGCCAAATCGTGATCCGCAAGATGCTGCCGCTCGTGCTCGGTTTCGACCACCGAGTGGTGGACGGCGCCGACGCCGCGCGCTTCGTCAACCACGTCATCGCGCGCCTGCAGGACCCGATCCGCCTGCTCGTCGAGGCGTGACGGACGCGGCGCAATCCGGCGCGAACGGAATGCGAATTTGCGGAAACCGGATATGCGCGCCGCTGTCCAACGCCCGCGCGTCCTTGACCGCCGCAAAAGGCGGATGATATGACGCGAGTCCCGATTCCGTCATGAGAAACTTCTGGTAACCGGACGGTTTGAGCGCATGAAGATCCCCTCGCGCGGCCGACTCGCCATGGTGCTGTTCGTTGCGGTCATCGCATTTGCGTTCACCGCCGCGCCGGCGTTCGCGCAGCCGGCGGACACGCCGGACGTTCCGACCGAGCCCACGCCCGTGCCGACGGTCTCGCCGTCGAAAGAGGCCACGATCGACGCCGCGAAGGCGGCGGGCATCGTCCCCCTCGCGCCGCCCGCCTCCGCCGATGCGCCGGGCGTCACGCCCGCTCCGCCCGGACCCAAGCTCGACCCGCTTCCCGTCGTGGCGAACGGCAAGATCGACCGCCCGTCCTGCTCCGTCGGCCAGCGCGTGACGTACGAAATCGCCCTGTCCTGGATCTCAGCGCCGGGCCGCGTGGTGCGGGTCGCGCCCTTCGACGCGCCGCAAACCGCCGGGCTCGACGTCATCCAACAGCATCAACGCACCGCCAAATCCATCGTCGGCGACGAGATCCACGCGTCGATCACCACCTTCATCGACTACCGCTGCGCGTCGGCGGGCGAGTTCAAGATCGGTCCCGTCACGGTGGCGTACGACGACGGCAGCGGCCAGAATCTCTCCACCGTCGCCCCGGCGGTGACCGTGAATATCCGGCCCACGCTGCTCGGCCTCGTGCGTTCGAGCGCGTACACCAAATACGGCTTCTTCGCGGCGGGCCTCGCCGTGTTTTGGATCATCGTACTGCTCGTGCGTCGCGCGCGCCGTCGCCGCCGCGCCGAGCCGCAAGCCGCCGAGCCCGCGCCCGAGCACGATGCGTCGTGGGCGTCGCTGGAAAACGAGGCCCGCGAACCGACCGCCGAATTTTACGAGCGGCTGGAAGAACGCCTGTGGACGGATCTCTTCGCGCCCGATCCCGTTCCGTCCGGCAGCGCGGCGGTGCGTTTCGCCGAGCTTTCCGCCGGCGGCGTGTCGCGACCCGTACTGGATCTCGTGCGTGAAGCTCTGACCTACTGCCAACGCGGCCGTCAGCCGAATTCCGGCCTCGGCCAGGGCGACGCGATCGAAGCCCTGCGCGTGACGCAAAACGCGCTTCGTGCGCGCCGTGAATTGGAAACCGAAACTTCGAGGAACTCCGATGCAACTGCCCGCTGACATTCAGGCTCTCACCGAGGACGTCAAACAGGCGTCCGCCACCGTCGACCGGCTCACCGCGGAAGTCTCCAAGGTCATCGTCGGCCAGCGCTACATGGTCGAGCGCGTGCTGATCGGCATCCTGTGCGGCGAGCACATCCTGCTCGAAGGCGTGCCCGGCCTCGCCAAGACCCTCGCGGTCAACACCTTCGCCCGCGCGATCAGCGGCACCTTCGCGCGCGTGCAGTTCACGCCCGATCTGCTGCCCGCGGATCTCGTCGGTACGATGATCTACGATCAGAAATCCGGCGACTTCAAGGCGAAAAAAGGCCCGCTCTTCGCCAACCTCGTCCTCGCCGACGAAATCAACCGCGCCCCCGCCAAGGTGCAGTCGGCGCTGCTCGAAGCCATGCAGGAGCACCAGGTCACCCTCGGCGACACCACCTACAAGCTGCCCGAGCCCTTCCTCGTCTTCGCAACGCAAAACCCCATCGAGCAGCAGGGCACCTATCCGCTGCCCGAGGCGCAGGTCGACCGCTTCATGCTCAAGCTCAAAGTCGGCTACCCGACGCGCAACGAGGAACGCGAGATCATCAGCCGCCACAGCGCGGGCCACGCGCCGACTCCGAACGAAGTCGTCACGCCCGAAGAGATCCTCGCGCTGCGCGAACTGGTGCGTCGCATCTATGTGGACGAGCGCATCACGAGCTACATCCTCGATCTGGTCTTCGCCACGCGCGATCCCAAGTCGATGGGCCTCGATCACCTGGAACCGCTGATCCAGCTCGGCGCGAGCCCGCGCGCGAGCCTCTACCTCACCATCGCGGCGCGCGCGTTCGCGTTCCTCAACCACCGCGCGTTCGTCATCGCCGACGACGTGCACACCATCGCGCCCGACGTGCTGCGCCACCGCATCATCGGCACCTACGAGGCCGAGGCCGAGGGATTGTCGAGTGACGACATCGTGGCCCGCGTGCTGGAAAAGGTGAAAAAGCCCTAAAGGACGAACACCATGCTGCCGCGCGAACTGCTCAAAAAAATCCGGCGCATCGAAATCCTGACGCGCCGCCGCGTGGACGAGACCTTCGCGGGCCAGTACCACTCGGTGTTCAAGGGCCGCGGCATGGAGTTCGCCGAGGTGCGCGAATACGCGATCGGCGACGACGTGCGCGCCATCGACTGGAACGTCACCGCGCGCATGGGCCGGCCCTTCCTCAAACTCTTCGAGGAAGAGCGCGAACTCACCGTCATGGTCGTCGCCGACATCTCCGCGTCGATGGATACGGGCAGCGGCACGGAAACCAAACGCGAAACGGCGGCGACACTCGCGGCGATCCTCGCCATGTCCGCGGTACGCAATCAGGACAAGGTGGGCGCGCTGCTGTTCGGCGGCGACGCGCATTCGTACGTGCCACCGGGCAAGGGCCAGCGCCACGCCATCCGCATCGTGCGCGACATTCTGTATGAGCAGCCGAAAAAATCGGGCACCGATATCGAGGCGGCGATGGCGCTGCTCGGCCGCCTGCAAAAAAAACGCGCCGTGGTTTTCGTCATCACCGACCTGTTGGGCATGAGCGAGCCGGGCCGCGCATTTCAAATCGCCGCGCGCCGCCACGATCTCGTCGTGCTGCACATCGAGGACCCCCGCGAACGCACGCTCGCGGGCTCGGGCCTCATCCCGCTCACCGACGCCGAAACGGGTGAGCAAACGTGGATCGATCTGCGTGACGCGGCCACGCGCGCGCGCTGGACCGAGACCGCCGCCGTGCGCGAAACCACTCGCCGCAAATCCCTCTTGCGCATCGGCGTGGACCGTGTGAAAATCGACGCCGGTTCCGACGTTTCCAAACCGCTGCTGCGCTTCTTCCGGGAACGGGCGCTGAGGTTGGGGGCGTGAGCTGTGGCCTCCGCGAGGTATAATAACAACGGGGAGTATCAATTAATCACTTCGTAAAAATGGGAGTTCTACGACGCGTAGTGCCTATAAGAGGCAAGCGTATTGTAATTTTGGATATCGAGACGACGCCAAAATCTGAGGACGCCTATATCTATGACCTGCGTGAGGGCCAAGCTTCGCAAGCGATCAAAGAATACTGTGACCAGAAAATCGTATTTTTTATTCACGACGAAGAAAAATATATCAAAGGCCTATACTGCGAGATCAACTCCGCAATAAATGAGAGTATGAATTTATTTGACAAAAAGTTAGGCATCTCTCCTTGGGCCGAGGCATTTGCTCAGGGTTTCAAATGGATGGCTAAAGTTCTTGATGAAGTTAAACCCGATTATTTCTTGCGCGAAGACGCTAATTTCCTGAGATCAAATCAGAATTTATCGTACAAAAAAAAGCGGACCATTTACAGAAATGCTATCCTAAAATGGACTCCAGAGGTGATGCCAGAAAACATTTTCTCTGAGGTATTGGCTCTCAGTAGAAATTTGCCAGATTTTCAAATAGACAACTTTCTACGCGAGACTCATTGGATGCCACTAATCAATATTGTAAAAAATTACGATGTAACGTTGCACATCCTGAAGAACAGTTACTTGTTGCATTCTATTGGTAAAATTCTAAATGACTTAATAAGTATTAACAATTCCAGAACGCGACTCGCCGTGTTGGACGAAAACATTCAGCTCGACGAAAAAGAAGATAAGCAGTTAATTGAAATCTGGACGGCAGGAAATTTCGATGCATCAAAAGCCGGGTCATCAATGGAGCAAATAGAAAGCATGGAAAAGGGAATTTTGAACCAGATGCGTTCTGCACGCCAAGCAGAAAAATTTATGATCAATTTTTACCGCAGTCTTGGTTACCGAGTCGAGGATATA
Source organism: Deltaproteobacteria bacterium (assembly GCA_020845895.1). Lineage (NCBI taxonomy): Bacteria > Pseudomonadati > Myxococcota > Myxococcia > Deltaproteobacteria bacterium. The sequence continues at coordinate 81,600 of JADLEX010000141.1, forward strand.
TCAGTTACCCAAGTTCAGTCGCGTACGTCTTCCTGGAAAACGCATGACATATTACTCATGCCCGGTGACAAATTCGAAAGGTTCGATTCAATAGAAATGGTCGACGTCAAGAACTCGCGTTCAGCTGCCAATCGTCGAGATATTTATACCCGACACTGTCTATCGAAAAAGAAAGGTGCAATTGGCTATAGCGAGCGTGTCAAAATTGCTGGCGTCTTCTCCCCGTATATTAAAGATTATGAAAATATTGACGAAGTCAGTGGAGAAAAATTATATTATATCGGCGAGACAAGTCTTTTGGAAATTACAAGAATGCAGCGTGAATTTCAGCAAGGCAACGAGTCCCAGCTTGAAATAGTTTCTTGCGACAACGATAGGTCTATATATATTCCACCATGGTTGTTTGACAATTCAAAAAGGTTAAGGAAAATCGAAAGATATGCTGAGAATGAAAAGGCAAGTCGCGACAAAATGAAAAATATTCAATTGAGAGATGGCGGTGATTTGGTCTGGGCGATATCGTTGATGCGTCATGACGAATTGGTCGACAGTAAAGCAGGCGAGTCACGCTCTTTTGAGGCAGAAACATATAGTCATCTATTTATTCGGCTTAAGAAGGAAATTACAATTGGCAGGATATATTTTTCGATTTTATCGCATTTCGTGGCCAATATGTGTAAATTCAGCGACGCGAAATTTAGTCCGGCTCAGTATAGAAAATATGTGTTTATTCCAAAAAAAGTAAATTATCGTTCGTGCGACGTCCAGAAGCCGGGCGACTGGCACATTGGTGTTCCTCTTGGAGTTTGCGAGCCTCTCGATTTAAATATTATTGACACTCTAATAGACTCGCTGGAAAAAATATGGCGAAATCGGGACAAGTATAATTTGCTTTCTTGTAAAAAATTTCGATTGTCGGGAGAGGGTTATTTGTCGGCGGAAAGGGACGGCCGACGGATCACTCTACTTGCACACTGCGGCGGACGTGACTACAAAAAAAACCGCGCTGTGTGCGGAAAGTATCCCCTCGTAATTGGGAAAAACTCTCTTTGCGAACTATGTGGTAAGTTGATTTGCAACGAAAAAGGCTGTCAATATTGTTCATCAAAGTGTGACCGGTATAGAAAGATCGAAAAACAGTTAGTGGCCTCTGGGTAGAATATTAAATGTTTGAAAAGTACGGGATATCAAGACTTTGAAGTGTTCGCGCAGCACGGAATTCCGTCATTCCGACCAAAGCGAGCGTAGAGAGCGTCGTGGAGAAATTGCTTCCGATTCGAAACGGAAAGGGACCCCTCGGCTCCGCTCGGGGTGACAAGCTAGCCGGGGCGACGCCGCCACAAGCCGAGCTGGCGCTCGGCGTTCCCAAAAACCAAAAACCAACAACCGCCTCAGCCCTTCCACCCCGCCGCCATCAAATTGAACCCGCACTTGCGTCGAAACCAAATCGGTTCCGGCAATAAGCGACGGAGCGCCGACGCGGCGGCGCGAAGGATCCACCAATTCGGCCAGATCGCGAGCGTGGACCAGGGGCTGATGCCATCGTGTTCGACGTTCGTCAGGCCGATCTCGGCGAGTTCCCCCGCGAGTTCGGCGGAACTAAACCTGTGCCACGGAACCTCGTTTTCGCTGGCGTAGCCGGGGTAGCGCGTGAGCTGCCACCAGCCGTGCAGCGGATGCCGGCCGTTGGGAACGAACAGCACCAGACGCCCGCCGGGTTTGAGCACGCGGACCATTTCGCGCATGA
>JADLEX010000142.1 GCA_020845895.1 Deltaproteobacteria bacterium
ACGACGACGACGACGCGACCGACGACGACTCAGTCACACCGCCGCCCTGCGGGCCGGTGATCGAGCCGCTCGTCGAAGGGCGCGTCATTTCCGACGCGGATCTCGCGACGCTCGTGGACGGATCGGTCGCCATCGTCTGGACGGAGTACGACGATTTTTCCGCACGCGTCGTCGCGATGGTCTGCCCGGCGGACGGTTCGGATGTTCATGGGCCCGTCGATGTCGGAGAAGGGGAAGCGGAGCCTGTCAACGCCTCCGATGCGGTCGCCGCGGCGATGCCCGGCGGCGGATTCGTCGTCGCATACTTCGCGGAAAAGATCTCGGACTCATCACGGAGCGTTCAGGCCCGGTGGTTCGACGCATTCGCGCAGCCCGCGTCCGATGTGGTTCCGGTTCGGGAGGGCGGCGTCGATCCATCGGTGGCGGTGAACCCCGCGACGGGTTCGGCGCTGATCGCGTGGGTCGAGGAGCAGGAGTTCGAATTCGGTCTTGAACTCGAAATCGTGGGCCGCCTGTACGATTCGTCCGGCGCGCCCGAAACCGGGGCGTTCAGTGTGAGCCACGACGGGATCTGGAACGAGTGGGCACCAAAGATCGCGGCGGCGGACGATGAATTCGTCGTGACGTGGTATGGCGATCCGCTTCCTGAGACGGGTAAAGGCGTGAGGAACCATTCGCGGTATAGGGACCTGCCGCCCGACCCCACGGCGATTTGGGCAGCCGTCGTCGACGGCACGGGATATACCCAAGTCGGCCCCAGCGAACTCGACATCGGATACGGGGCGTATCCGGACATTACATCCCTCGGCGCCGACTACGTTTTTGCCTGGAAAGACTCTTCGGTCGCCTATGCGGGTCTCTACTCTGCGCAACTCACACCGCTGTGGAACGATGCTCGTGTCCTCGACGATTCGTTCGAGTCGAACGGACCCTCGCGTGTCGTCGCGCTTGACCCGGACGCGTTCCTCGCGGTTTGGTCCACGCTTTCACACGACCCTCCCGACGACGACGAATCGCACACATTGGAAGCCGCGGTCTGGAGCCGCGACGGCGGGCCGTTGAGCGAATTTCACGTGGCGGGAGACAGCGATACCATTCTCGGTGTTTCCTTCGAAGTAACCCCGTTCGACGTTGACGGCGCGTTGGTCGCCGCAAGGACATTCGATGAAGTGAGCGAGACCCACCAGCTGACGCTGATCCACTGCGTTTGGGACGACGAGCCGGGGTGCAATCCGGAGTTGTGACGCGGGCGGCCCGTTACCGATCCGTCTCGAACCGTTCGCGGATCTCCTCGACGCGGCGGCGGTTGACGCCGAGGTCCGACCAGCCCTCGCGCGAGGCCGAGCGCACGTGCAGCAGCTTGGCGGCGTCGTCGAAGAGAAACTCCACGTCGTCGACCCAGCGGAAAATGCGCGTCGTGAATGTCGCGTGGAGGTAGGGCCCCTCGCGCCGGACGATCGCCGTGCGGTGCATCGAGCGAATGACCTCGATGAGCCGCGCCATCGCCGACTCGAAGTCGTCCTCATAACGCAGCGGCGCGACCGCGTGGGACTGGCGCTCATCCTGGCTGCACACGCAGTTGGGCGAGCGCGGGCACGCGGCGAGCCGTCCGCTTTTCACGCCGCCGACCGCGAGCGCGACCACCACGAGTCCCAATCCCCAGAGCGCCGTCTCCATTCGTCCTCCGGCCCGCGCACCGATCCGCGCCCGCGATCGGCGCACGACTTTTCTCGTCGGTGCGTTCGCCGCGTTCAGGGGATAATCCGGTCCCCATCGAGCGCACCGGGCGTCAATGTGTCATCGGAAGAAATCTCGAAATCATCAACCATCGCGTTTTCCACACCGATTATGACATGAGTCCGATGAACCAGGGTGATATCCTAGTCGCCCATACGACAGGGGAATCCGGACGATCTTCGGGAATCTGATCCCGAACTCCGATCGCCCCGCCCGTGCGGATCAACACCCGCAACACGCGGTATCGTTGTCCTTGGTGCGCTCGCCGTCGAGCGTCCCGGACACGTCGTCGTCCTGATCCTCGCCCGCGTCATCGTCGGGAGTCGCATCGTCGTCGGAACCCGTGTCGTCATCGACACCGTCGTCGTCCACGTCATCGTCGACATCGTCGTCGACATCATCGTCGGCGTCGTCATCCGTATCGTCATCCCCCGCCGACGTGGTCGTGGTCGTCGTGGTGGTCGTCACGGTCGTCGTGGTCGTGGAACCGCCGCCGGTCGTGGTGGTCGTCGAGGTCATCGTGGTGGTCGTTGTGCTCGAGGGGCAGATCTCGACATCGGCGCGTATCAGAAAGTTGCCGGCGAAGCCCCAGCCGTCGATGGTGTCCCAGAACCCGGGCGCGCCGAACCAGCTTTGCTCGGCCGACGCCGACGACGTGTCCTGAGCCACCGCCTTGGACTGCGTCGTGACGAGCTTGAACCCGACGCACCACGACCCGTCGTTGATGGGGATGTCGAACTCGGGCTCGCCCGTCAGGTCGTATTCGTTCCACGCGTTCAGATTCGGTGTGAACTCCGTCGAGGTCCAATCCGCGAGGTTGCCATCGGGCGGTCCGTCGCCATCGGGATCGCGCCACACCACCCAGCTCAGCGTCCCGGTATTCTGCGGCGGCACGAACGCGCGCAGCGTGTTGATCGTCGCGGGGTACTGATCGGGCGCGAGGCAGTTGAGCGCCCACAGCGTCTGTCCGCCGGAGAACGGTAGAACCTGCTCCATCGAACCGTCGTCCACCTGCAGCGTGTCGTCGAAACAGGGGTCGGGCTGCGTGGTCGTGGTGGTGCTGGTCGTCGTGGTCGTCGTCGTCGAGGACGATGTCGTGGTCGGCTCCGTCGTGGTCGTCGTGGTCGTCGTGGGTTCGGTGCTCGTCGTCGTGGTCGTCGTTTCGGCGACGCGGAAATTCGCGATGGTCCACTTCGTGTTTTCGAGCACGGTGTGATTGTCCGCAGCGCCCGTTTCGCCGATGATGATCCCCATGGGGTCGCCGCCCTGAAGCACGTCCGGGTTCGAGAAATACGGCAGCCGCGTGCAACTCGCTTCCACATCGGTGCACGCGTCGTTGTACGCCATGATCGTGCGCCACTCGTCCGCGACGTTCACATAACCGTGGTTGTACGAGTAGGGGCTGTTTTCTGACCAATCGACGTAGCGGTCGTGGCGCATCGCCTGGTTGTGACCGATCTCGTGTGCAAAAGAGTGGTTGCCCACCGCGCAGTTCACATCGGTTGCGCTGAAGCCGATCACGTCGGAGGACGTGTTCACGTCGGTCATGATGTACGCGCACCCGCACGACGACACCGCGACGCTCATCAGCGCGACCAGATCGGCGTTGTACGTGTCGCGAAGGGCATGGATCTCATCCATGTTGCCGTCGTTGGTGACGGCGAGGCGTGTGCGGTCGGTGCACAGGCTGCCCGACGGCGTGTACGTGACCTGTGCCGTGTGAACGAGGTTCAGCGAAACGGCGATGTTGCTGTTGACGTAAGCCTGATTCGCGTCGTCAATCGCCGACTGGATGTGCGCTTCGATGTCGCCGACGAGCAGATCCGCGGCGTTGTTGTAAACGACCATCACGTCGATGACCGAACCGTCATCGGTCGCGAATCCGTCCGCGACCGCGCCGAATCCGAACGGGATCGAAATCTCCTCATCGGGCGGGGTCGAGCATTCGGGGTATCCGTCGGACTCGATGCGCGCCACGGCGTGCACGCCCACGCCGAGCGGGCGGATCTGATAGCGTTCGAATCCGATGAAAATCTGTGCTGCGACGTTTTCGCCGCGCACCGTGAAGATCGCCTGCCCGCCGCGCGGCCCGATCACCTTTCCGAACCACGAAAACCCATCCGACCGAAATTCCACGCGCTCTCGCACCGCCGCGACGCGCACGTCCGCGAAGAGGTCGAGGTCAAGTCGGGAGGCGTCTCGCAGCGCCGCGACGTCCACGCGCGCGAAGCGATAACGGGTGACCGCCGGGTCTTCGAGGAGGTTTTCCAGCACCGATGGGCGCGCACCATCGGCATTCGTGTCGGACAAGATGCTCGCTGTCGCGTCGTTCGGTGTGGACATCGACGGCGCACCGTCGGCAACGTGTTCCGGCTCGGACGCGCAACCGATCAGGAGAACGCAACCGACCAGAGCCACGAGGCCGAAGATTCCCGAGCGAAGTCCCGTCATGACTGTTGTCCCCGTCAAGACTCGAAATGATCCCATGCGAATGGCCATCATTCTATCGAATTCGACGGGTTCGGCCAAACAGCGGCAGGCTCACCGAAAAACACCGACTATTTTTAAAAGAAGCAACGCACGCTGAATGCGCCGGCCAGGTCGAAATCGCCGTCGCCGGTGAACCACCATCCGGGGGATACGTCCGCCGCCAGCTCGATCGGAATTTCGGCGAAGATCAGCGAGAGACCGCCCGTGGCGCGCACGCCGCCTTTCACGCTGTCGTCGTCCTTGTCCTTGCGCTTTTTGTCATCGTCGTCGTCACCGCTCACGGCGAGCATCGCGCCGCCGCCCAGATACGGACGCACGGCGACGTCGGGCGACGACGGCGTGATGTTTTGAAAGTGGTAGAGCAGATCGATCGTCGGCTCGAAGCGCTCGTCGAGAAACGAGAACGCGAGATCGGTGTCGATCGTCAGATCGTCGGTGAGGAAGAACTTGCCGGTGAGGCCGGTCGGCTCGCCAAGTACGAGACCGAACCCGATCCCGTTTTGCCCGTAGCGGCCCGCGGGCGGCACGGGCGGCGGCTCTTCGCGCACCGAGCTTCGGAAAAAGCCGTCGCCGTCGTCCTGTGCGTGCGCGGGCCACGCGCCGACGGCGAGCATCGCCGCACCGATCAGAATCAATCCTCGAAGTCGCCTCGTCATTCTGTCGCCTTTCGATTCCGATTTCGGCGCGGCTGTAGCCGAAAATCGGTCGCTCGTCTATCGTATCACGATGTACGTCACCCGAAATATTGTCGCGATCACCCTCGCCTCGACCCTGCTCGCGCTGGGTTCCGCGTGTTTCTCCGGCGACGGCTCCGGTTCGAATTCGGGATCGGACGACGACGCTTTCGATGACGACGCGTCCGGCGATGACGACGGTTCGAATGACGACGATTCCGACGACGATGATGATGACACGACGGACGACGACGGCGCGGATGACGACGATGACGATGCGGGCTCGACCGATTTTTCGCCCAGCCTGAACTTCGGGCTCGTTCACTACCATTACTATTTCTCGCTTGGCGGCTACGACGGCGACGTGTTTTTGGACGACACCGCCTGGGCGGCGTCGCACGTGGAATTCGCCATCATCAACACCGGCGATTTGGGCATGGACCTGGCGTGGGAGCAGCTTCGCGCCGACGAGCCCGTGGGATCGTGGCTCAAGTGGCAGCTATCGCAGATCTTCGTGACCAACGAAACGGCGGGCGACTGCTCGGACCCCGAGGTCGGTGGCGAAGACCCGACCTTCGCCGAACATTCCGCGCTTTTTGACGCGTTCCTGGCGGAGCAACCCGAGCACGGCGACGGCGAGAGCTGCTTTTTGCACGCGCGTTACGATGGTGAGATCGCGGCACGCTGGCACACGTCGATCTGCGACGTCTCCCTCGCGCAGCGCGGCATCGAGGGCAGCGCGGCGGACCTGCGCGACGCCCGGATCTTCACACTGATCTGGGACGAATACGGCTGGCTCATCGACTTCAACTCCGATTGCGGCCGCGATTTCCTCGCGTTCAAGGCTCGGCGCGACACCATGGACCTCGGTTATGGCGGCGTGGGATACGACAACATCGGGGGGCCGATCGGCGACGGCTTCTACCTGCCCGAACTCGTGGACGACATCGATGTGATCGAGATCCCCAACACCGCCGAATCGAACGACGCGCTGCTCGATGCGTGGTGGTGGAACACGATCGAAGGCATGCTCGAAGCCACCGTTACCGCGATGCGCGAGGACGCGCCGGACGCGAAACTCGTCTTCAATGCGGGCGCATACTGCTCGTGGGACGGCAGCGTCGATCGCCTCGGCGAGATCGTCCGGCCCGGGCTCGGCGTGTGGTGCGAGGGCGCGATCCAGCACCCGTCCTGGGGCGTCTTCCACACGCCGGATCGCTTCCGGTCGTTCGCCGCGCTCTCCGAAGCCATGGACGCCGGCGGCGGGTTCGTCGCGCTCGAAACGTTCTATGACGGCGGCGACGAAAATCCCACGCCGGACGAGCTGGTGTTCTACTTGGCGGCAAACTGGGTGCTTGGGGCGCTGTCGAATGTCCTGGCGATCAAGCCCGATTGGGACCCGTATGTTCCACTTCGCGAGGCGACGTGGTTCCCGGTCTTCGAGGTGGACATCGGCGAGCCGACCGGCCCGTACGACGAGCACGACCACGGCGTTTTCGTGCGCGATTTCGCGCGCGACGACGGCGCCGAAACGCGCGTGTGGGTTCGCGGCGACGGCCACGAAAGTCCCGTCACCGTCGAATTCGGCGCGGGCTGGTGCCGCCTCGGTGCGGATGCGTCGCTCGCGCCGATGCCCGCGAGCGCGATGATGGCGAGTGGCGACGGCCTCATCGTCATGCGCGGCGGCGACATCGACTGCCCCGCCGAATGAAAAAGGCGGGACTCGCCCGCCCTTCCCGCTCAATTCGATTTCGGACTATTCGAGCACGAGCAGCACGTCGCCCTTGCCCACCGCGGCCGGCGGCGCGAGCGGGAGTTTCACGACCTTGCCCGCGCGCGGCGCCTGAAGCTGGTTTTCCATCTTCATCGCCTCGAGCGTGAGCACCGCCTGCCCTTCGGCCACCGTGTCGCCCTCTTTCACCATGTACTTGAGCAGCGTGCCCGGCATCGGCGCGGCGATCGCAACCTGCCCCTCGCCCACGCTCGTCGCGGGCGCGGCGACCTTCGGTGCCGGCGCGGCCTTGGGAGCGGGCGCGGCCTTCGGCGCGGAAGCCGTCGCGGCGGTCGGCGCGACGTGTGTGATAACGGGTGCGGCGTCTCCGGTGGCCTCGACCTGCACCTCGAAAACCTCGCCGTCGATCGCGACGTTGAAGGTCCGCGCGCCCACACCCATGTCGGGCTTCGGCTTCGGTTCCACGAGCTCGCTCTTGAGCGCTTTCTTGATCAGGCTGTCTTCGCGGGCGACGTCTTCCAGTGTCTTCGGCGTCTCTCCCGGGCGCTTCTTGTCGAGGCCGAGATCAAACCGAACGTACGACTCGCCCGTGCGTGGATACAGTCCGTAGATCAGCACGTGATCGAGAGCGGGCTCACCCGCGCGGCCTGCCTCTTTGTACAGGTCGCGGATCTTCGCCGTCGCTGCCGGCACCTCGGGATCCAGGTAGTCGCCCGGGCGGCCCGTGATCGGCTTCTCGCCGCGCGGATAGCCCTTCAGGCACGTCTTGCGCACTTTGGGATCGATCGGCGCGGGGGTCGCGCCGTAAAGCCCGTAGCACAGGTCTTTCACTTCCTGGCTGACCATCTTGTAGCGGCCCATGAGCACGTTCATGACGGCCTGCGTGCCCACGATCTGGCTGGTCGGCGTGACGAGCGGCGGATAGCCGAGCTCCTTGCGCGCGCGGGGCAACTCCTCATGCACCTCGCCCAAACGGTGGAGCGCGTCGGCCTGACGAAGCTGGTTGATCATGTTGCTCGTCATGCCGCCGGGCACCTGATGGATCAGCACGCCCACGTCGATCACCGCGGTCTTGGATGTGTCGCCGAAGTGGCGGTACTTGGGCGCGATCTTTTCGAGCATGTCGCCGATCTCGGCGATCGCCTTGAGATCGAGCTTGGGATCGCGCGGGTGCCCTTCGAGTGTGACGAGCAGCGGCTCGACCGCCGGTTGGCTGGTGCGGTGCGCGAAGGGGGCGACCGCGGTGTCGAAAATGTCCACGCCCGCGTCCACCGCGCGGATGTAGGCCATCGCGCCCATGCCGCTCGTGAAATGCGTGTGGATGTGAACGGGCAGACCCGTGTGTTTCTTGACGAGCTTGACCAGCAGCTCGGCGTCCGACGGGTTGATCATGCCCGCCATGTCCTTGATGGCGATGCTGTCCGCGCCGAGGGCCGCCATCTCCTTCATTTTCCGGATGTAATAGTCCTCGTTGAAGATCGGTCCGCCGATTTTGCGCTCGGTGATCGTGTAGCAGATGGTCGCCTGAAAGTGCATGCCGCACTTCTTGACCCATCGCCCCGCGACCTCAAGGTTGCGCGGATCGTTGAGCGCGTCGAAGACGCGGAAGCGGTCCATGCCGCAGTCCGCGGAGTGCTTCACGAACGCCTCGACCAGATCGTCGGCGTAGTTGCGGTAACCGACGATGTTCTGGCCGCGCAGCAGCATCTGGAGCGGCGTTTTCGGCGCCGCCTTTTTGATGAGACGCAGTCGCTCGAACGGATTTTCCGCGAGGAACCGGTGCGCCACATCGAATGTCGCGCCGCCCCAGACCTCGAGCGCCGCGAAGCCGATCTTGTCGAGGCGCGCCGCGATCTCGAGCATGTCCTCGGTGCGCATGCGCGTGGCGTACAGGCTCTGGTGGCCATCGCGCAGCGTGGTGTCCATGATTCCGACGGGTTTCAGACGTCCGGCGGGTTTCGCGCTGCCAACGGATTTCGCGCTTGGGACGGGTTTGACCTTCTTCACGGCCATTCGGGGCTCCTTATTCGGTCCTTCGTCGCCGAACGTGCGGCGTTTGTCTCGATTGATCGACCGGCGCGCTAACGCATCGCCCTTCGTTGCATCATGTTTCGCAGGTGCATGGCGTCCTGACGGCCCGACATGCCCCACGGCGAGGGCGGCGGCGGCGCGGGCGATTTCGCGCCCGGCGCGCGCGCGGCCGATTCCGCCGCGAGATACGCGGTGACGGCGGCAGTGATGGCGGCCATTTTTTTCGCGTTGATGGCGGCCATCTTTTTCGGCGTCAGCGTCATCGTCGTCCCCCCGCTCACATCGGGATGTTGCCGTGCTTTTTCGGCGGTCGGACCTCGCGTTTGCCCGACAGGGCGTAGAGCGCCCGGGCGAGCACGGCGCGCGTGTCGCGCGGCAGAATCACGGTGTCCACGTATCCGCGCGCGGCGGCGATGTACGGCGAGTAAAACAGCTCGCGGTATTCGTTCAACTTTTCGGCGCGCGTCGCCTTGGGGTCCGCGGACGATTTGATCTCCTTGGCGTAGAGCACTTCCACCGCGCCCTCCGCGCCCATCACGGCGATTTCGGCGGTCGGCCACGCGGCGACGAAATCCGCACCCTGGTGCTTGCTGCACATGGCGAGGTAGCTGCCGCCGTAATCCTTGCGCACGACCAGCGTGAGCTTGGGAACCGTCGCCTCCGAATAGCACCACAGCATCTTCGCGCCGTGGCGGATGATCCCCATGTGCTCCTGATTCACGCCCGGCAAAAAGCCCGGCACGTCGACAATCGTGAGCAGCGGAACGTTGAACGCGTCGCAAAAACGGATGAAGCGCGTGGACTTGTCCGACGCGTCGGTGTCGAGGCAGCCCGAAAGGACCGAGGGCTGGTTGGCGATGATGCCTATGGATTTTCCGCCGAGCCGCGCGAAGCACGTGATGATGTTCTGCGCGTAGGCGGCGTGCGATTCCAGAAAATCCCCGCCGTCCACGATGGCGCGGATCACATCCTTCATGTCGAAGCCCGCGCGCGGATCGTCGGGAATGATCGTGTCGAGCTCGGGCGCGACGCGGTCGATGGAGTCCGCCAAATCGCCCTGCGGCGGGTCCTCCATGTTGTTTTGCGGAAAGTACGACAGCAGCGCGCGCACGGTTTCGATGCTCTCGGCGTCGGAGTCGCACGCGAAGTGGCACACGCCGGAGACCGACGCGTGAACGTCCGCGCCGCCGAGGCTCTCGAAGTCGATGTCCTCGCCGGTCACTGACTTGATGACCTTGGGGCCGGTGATGAACATGTGCGCGGTGTGGCGCGTCATGAGGATGAAGTCGGTCATCGCCGGCGAATAGACAGCGCCGCCCGCGCACGGACCCATGATCGCCGAAATCTGCGGAATCACGCCCGACGCCGCGGAGTTGCGGAAGAAGATCTCGCCGTAACCGGCCAGTGCATCGACGCCTTCCTGAATCCGCGCGCCACCCGAGTCGTTCATGCCGACGACGGGGCAGCCCGACGCGAGCGCGAGGTCCTGCACCTTGGTGATTTTTTTCGCGTGCATCTCGCCGAGGCTTCCGCCCTGCGCCGTGAAGTCCTGCGAGAAGGCATAGACCGTGCGCCCGTTGACGAGGCCGAAGCCGGTGACGACGCCTTCGGCGGGGATGTCCTTGTCGGCCATGCCGAAAAACGTGGAGCGATGCTTCACGAAGGCGTCGAGCTCGGTGAATTCGCCGTTGTCGAACAGGAGCGCCATGCGCTCGCGGGCGGTGAGCTTGCCCGATTCCTTCTGGGCCGCCACGCGCGCCGCGCCGCCCATCTCTCGGATATCGCTCAGTTTTTTGACGAAATCGTCCTGTCGTTGTTTCGTCGTCGACAAGGCTCCCCTCCCGCGAAAACCGTCATCGGAATAACAGAATCAGGGTTGGACGCGCAATCAGGTCCAGATCATGAACTCGCGTTTCGGTAAAGATTCGACCGGCGCGAACGGGCTCACGCCGAGGGGTTCTTCGTCTCGTCCTTGGACTCCGGAACCGCCGGGGCGGGGATCTCCTTGTCGTCCTTGGTCGCTTTTTTGAACTCGCGCAGCCCCTTGCCGAGCCCCGCGCCGACCTCGGGCAATTTGCCGACCCCGAAGATGATCAGGATGATCACGAGGATGACGATCAGCTCGGTGGTTCCGATGCCCATGGCGGCCTCCTAGAAATACGGAGCGAGCAGGCCCCAGCCCAGGAACTCGTCCATCGTCGCAAACACGAGCACCGCGACGTAAAGACCGAGCCCAGCGAGGGCCAGGTTCGCGTAAAGTTTCGACTTTGCTTCGCTCACGTCGTCCGTCCCCAAAACGGGCCTGAAGGTTAGCACGCGCCTCGCCGACGTGTAAAGGACAGCGGGGGCCGCGCGCCGGTTCCGGAGGGTGCTTTGGGGCGTTGCCGGACTCCTTTCCCCGTGGCGGCGCGAGGCGGTGCCGTCGCTCCGATTTCTTCTTGGGTATTAACCCCGATTGCGGTACTATAAGTCGATTGTATTCTGCCTGCCCTGCCAGGGAGCGCTTGAGTTTTGGCGCGTCGAAATACCGCCAACGACCGGAGGGACGAAAATGACGTCGAGACCGCGCTTCACCCCGAGTTTCGTAACCGTTTGGGTCGCCGCGATGTGGATCGTGCTCGCACTCGTTTCATCGTGCGCGAACGGCAATGACGACGATGATAGCGAGATGCCCACGGATATCGCGGAAGGCGAGTGCTGGCTGACGAATCCTTCCGATCAGGAGGGACTGGGATACTCAAAGCTGTTCTGCAGTGGAGACGATCCGAACGACGACTCGGACGATGACACCGACGACGACACACATTGGGGCACGCCGCCATTGATCTCGAACGGAATCTGGGATCCCACAACCGCGACGGACGACGCAACCGGGAAATTTCTGAGCGATTTGACCGGATCTGTTTGCGACATCGACAACGACCTCGCGGGCGGGCAGATCTTCATCTGGGTCACCGGCCAGGACGCACAGCTCCTCGCCTACGAAATCTTCTGGGCGGATTTCGGTCCCGAAATATCGGACGTTGCGAACTGCGACCTGCCGGCCTCGTTCGGCGTAACGGTCGACTTCACGGAGATTGTCCCCTACGGCGACGACGTGTGCGTCGATCTCGAGGTCTCGGACGGTGAGGGCAACCTGAGCAACAAATTGACCAACATCTGCGTCTACCTCCCCTGACGAAGGAATCATCGATGACAACCCGACGATCGAATATCCTCTGGCCAGCCCTGTTCCTGGCGCTCTCCCTCGTGATCGCGGCAACGGGTTCGTGCGGCGACGACGACGATGACGACACCGGCGAGCGCGGCGGCGCGGACGACGATGACGACGATACGACGTACATCCCCGGCGACGACGACAGCGCGGACGACGACGGGACCGCGGATGACGACGATACGTTTGACGACGATGCCGATGACGATACCGACGACGATGACGACGACGACACGGCCGATGACGACGTCGACGATGACACGACCGACGACGATGCCGACGATGACACCACGGATGACGATGCCGACGACGACGTGGACGACGACACCGGGAATTGCGACGAGGACGCCCTCGCGACGTGTTCGGCGAACGCCGACTCGACCCTCGGGGACTGCGTGGACGACTGCGCCCGCACGACCAACGAGTGCAAGGAAGCGATCTGCTTCAACCAGTGCCAAGTCGACTACTGGAACCGCCTGGCCATCTGCCGCGCGATCAACGGTTGCGGCCTGCCGACGCCCTTCGAGGTGTGCGTGCGCATCTGCCGCACGGACGAGCGCGAGTGCCTGACACCCGAGGAAGACTGCAACGACGGCGTCATTTTGACGTGCAACAACGCCTACGCCGCGTGTTATCAGGACTGCGAGAGCTGACGGGGCGTCAATCGGCTTCCAGCAAACTCCGCACATGCCCCTGACGGTTGCGGATCGCCTCATCAAGGGGTGTCCGCCCGTCTTCGTTTTTCGCACGTGGATTCGCCCCCGCATCGAGGAGCGCGCGGATCGCCTCCACCGCGCCGCGAAACGCGGCTTTATGCAGCGGCGTGTTGCCCCACCGGTCGCGCGCATCCGCATCGGCCCCGCGCCGCACGAGCTCGGCGCACGCCGCCGCGCGCCCCATAAGCGCCGCGAAGTGCAGCGCCGTCTGCCCCGCGCGGTCCGTCGCGAAAACGTCCACCGGCGATTCCATCACGGTCGCGGCTACGTCGTCGTGAAACCACGCCGATTCGAGGTGAATCAGCGCGGGCTCGTCGCCCGCCGGAAGATTCGGATCATCCCCCGATGCGAGACACTCGCGCACGCGCGCCACGTCGCCGGCCCGCGCCGCGTCGTGAAGCGAGAGCTCGCCCATTGTCGCTCCCGCGTTCCGCAGCGATGCGGCGATGTCGTCTCGCCGGTGCGCGATCGCGAGATAGAGCGGCGTATGCCCCGCCGGCGTCCGTGCGTTCACATTCGCCCCGGCGTCCAGTAACCGTCGCACGGCCTCTAGGCGGCCCATCATCGCCGCGTGATGCAGCGGCGTTCGCCCGGCGCGGTCCACCGCATTCCCCATCGCGCCCGCCGAGAGCGCCGCGTCGATCACCTCGACCGCGCCGCGCGCCGCCGCGCCGTGAAGCACCGACGCCCCGAAGGGATCGGTCGCGTCCACGCGCGCGCCCGCCTCGATCAGACGGCGCACGAGGTCCGCCCGTCCCGCGAATGCCGCGCGGTGAATCGGCGCTTGCCCCCGCCCGTCGGCCTCGTTCGGGTCCGCGCCGAGACGAATCAGCGTATCGACGCCTTCGGTGAATCCGGCCTCGATCGCGGCCGTCAGGGGCGTGCGCCCGCGCTCGTCCACGTCGTCGAGATCGTGACGGGCGAGCGCGCCGAGCGCAGCCGCGTCGCGTCGCGCAAGGATATCGAAGATGTCGCGTAGGACCGTCACGACGCACCGGCCCGCATTCGGAATTCGCCTAGTCCGCGAGCAGCCAGGAGAATGTGCCGGGTAGACGGCGACGCCAGTCGATCTCGTGGTGCTGACCGTCGGGCTCGAGCACCAAACGCACTTCGTGGTCGGCGTAGCCCAGATTCTTGAGGTGCCAGTAGAAGTCGCGCGTCATGTTGCCGTAGTCGAGAAAGACCCCGGCGTATTGCACCATCTCGTGCTCACCGGCTTCGAGCGTGATCTTCGTCCAGCGCTGCGCGTAACGGTTCCAGGCGGAGAACATGCCCGCCTGCGACCACATCAGCGACGGCGAAATACCGCCGATGCGGCCGAAGACGTCGGGACGCATCCAGCCCATGTACACCGACATCAATCCGCCCAGGCTCGCGCCCGCGACCGCCGTGTCCTGCGGCTCGGGCAGCGTGCGGTAGGTGCGGACGATGAACGGCTTGACGTGGTTCACCAGAAAATCGGCATAGAGATGCCCGCGCGCCTGCACGCCGACGGCGAGGTCGTCCCACGGCGTGTACTGCTCGAAACGCGTCGGGCTGTGATCGATCGCCACGATGATCCACGGCCGGATGACGCCGCTGTGCGCGAGGTCTTCCATCACGTCGTTGGCGCACCAAGTGTGAAACGTCGCCGATTCGGGATGATTGAAGACGTTCTGCCCGTCGTGCATGTAGAGCACGGGAAAACGCCGGTCGGGCTCGTAGTCGTAGGCGACGGGCGTGAAGATGCGCAGCACCCGGTTTTCCTGTTCGGGGTACGAATAAAAGTCCCGGATGATGTGGATGTAGCCCATCGGCCCTTCCTGACGCGCGCGGGGTTTGTGCGTCTTTCGCACCCGCGCGGCGCGGGTGTCAAGGCGTAGGGACTGATGCGGAGATATGCAACGCTGGGAAGACCGTGGACATGCAACCCGCCTCGGGGTGCGTGTTCCCGAGGGAAAATCGGGACCGGCAACGCGAAGCAGTGCCTGTAACCCTCTTCCCTTCAAATCTGTGGCCCGGCCACCCCGACCGGGACCGTTTACAACGTCGCGGGCGCGAAAAAGTGTGGCCCGGGCGCGTGACAAGTGTGGCGCGGGCGCAGGAAAAGCGTGGCGCGGGCGAGGGAAAAGTGTGGCCCGGGCGCGTGACAAGTGCGGCGCGGGCGCCTCCGCCCGCGACGTGCCGCCGAACCCGCCTTCAGGCTCATTTTCGACGCTTGGAACGGGTTGTGGACAACCTGACCTGAGCGAATTCGCATAGTTGGCACTGTTTTTGGCCGATATTCGCGAAAAGTGCAGTGCAAACCGTCGCTTTTTTCGGTTGCGCGTA